>DASTTC010000553.1:0-6203 GCA_035760345.1 Burkholderiales bacterium
TGGACGTGCGCGGCGCCGTGCGCGAATTCGTGATCTAGCGATGCGCTGGCAGTTCTGGATCGACCGCGGCGGCACCTTCACCGACGTGGTGGCGAGAAAACCCGACGGGTCGCTCGCGGCCCACAAGTTGCTGTCGGAGAACCCGGAGCGCTATGCGGATGCGGCGCTGGCGGGGATTCGCGAGCTGCTGCAGGTCAAGCCCGGTGCTCCCATTCCCGTCGACCAGATAGAAGCGGTGAAGAGGGGGACGACGGTTGCGACCAATGCGTTGCTGGAACGCAAGGGCGATCGCACAGTACTCTTCATTACCAAGGGCTTTCGCGATGCGTTGAGGATCGCGTACCAGAACCGGCCGAAGATCTTCGAGCGGCACATCGTCCTGCCGGAGTTGCTGTATGCGGGCGTGGTCGAGGTCCAGGAGCGGATCGGCGCGCGCGGCGACGTTCTGCTTCCGCTGGACGAGGCGCTCGCACGCGCCGATCTGGAGAAATGCTTTCGTGCCGGGTTTCGCTCCATCGCCATCGTTCTCATGCATGGGTACCGATTTACCCAGCATGAAGCGCGCGTTGCGGCTCTGGCGAAGGAGGTCGGGTTCACCCAGGTCTCCGTTTCCCATCAGGTGAGCCCCTTGATGAAGCTCATCGGTCGCGGCGACACCACCGTGGTCGACGCCTATCTGTCGCCGATCCTGCGCCGCTACGTGGACACGGTGGCCTCCGAGCTCGAGGGCGTGCGCCTCTTGTTCATGCAGTCGAACGGCGGCCTCACGGACGCGCGGCGCTTCCACGGCAAGGATTCCATCCTCTCGGGACCCGCCGGGGGCATCGTGGGTGCGGTGAGGACGTCGCTCGCAGCCGGGTTCGAGCGGATCATCGGCTTCGACATGGGCGGCACGTCCACCGACGTGTCGCACTACGCCGGCGAGCTCGAGCGCGAGTTCGAGACGCAGGTGGCCGGGGTACGCATGCGCGCGCCGATGATGAGCATCCACACGGTGGCGGCGGGCGGCGGCTCGATCCTGCACTTCGACGGCGCGCGCTATCGCGTGGGGCCGGATTCGGCGGGCGCCAATCCGGGGCCGGCGAGCTACCGGCGCGGCGGGCCGCTCGCGGTGACCGACGCCAACGTGATGCTGGGCAAGATCCAGCCCGGGTACTTCCCGCACGTCTTCGGCAAGGACGGCGACGAGGCGCTCGATGCGGGCGTGGTGAAGGAGAAGTTCGCCGCGCTGGCCGGGACCATCGGCGACGGTCGCGCGCCCGAAGCCGTGGCCGAGGGCTTCCTGCAGATCGCGGTGGGCAACATGGCCAACGCCATCAAGCACATCTCGGTGCAGCGCGGCCACGACGTCACCGAATACACGTTGTGCTGCTTTGGCGGCGCGGCGGGACAGCACGCCTGCCTGGTGGCGGACGCGCTGGCGATGACCAGGGTGTTCATCCATCCGCTCGCGGGCGTGCTGTCGGCGTATGGCATGGGATTGGCGGACCAGGCGGAGATGCGCGAGAAAGCCGTCGAAGCCAAGCTGGGCTCCGCCGCCCTGGAGCAGGATCTCGATTCGCTGGCGAACGCCGCCTTGGACGAGCTCGTCGCCCAAGGCGTCGAGCGGGGTCGCGTGCGCGTGATCCGGCGTGTCCACTTGAAGTATGAAGGCACCGACACGGCGCTGATCGTTCCCTACGGCTCGGTCGCGGACATGACAGCTGCGTTCGAGGCGGCTTACCGGAAGCAGTTTTCGTTCTTGATGCCTGGGAAACAGTTGATCGTCGAGGCGGTGTCGGTCGAAGCGCTCTCGGCCGGGGAAAGCTTTCGCCCCGTTTCCAAAGGAAAAGGCGGAAACGGGGCGATCGAGGAAACCCGGGTACGCATGTACACGGGGGGGCGCTGGCACGAGACGCCCCTCTATCGGCGCGAGAAGCTGGGTTCGGGCGACCAGGTGTCCGGCCCGGCGATCATCGCCGAGGCCAATGCGACGACGGTCGTCGAGCCCGGCTGGCGCGCGACGGTGACGCAACTCGAGCACCTCGTTCTGGATCGCGTGGTGCCGCGCGAGCAGCGCGTGGCGATCGGCACCCAGGCCGATCCGGTGATGCTGGAGATCTTCAACAATCTGTACATGTCGATCGCCGAGCAGATGGGCTTGCGGCTGCAGAACACGGCCTACTCGGTGAACATCAAGGAGCGGCTGGATTTTTCCTGCGCGCTGTTCGACGCCGAGGGGCAACTCATCGCCAATGCGCCGCACATGCCGGTGCACCTGGGCTCGATGGGCGAGTCGATCAAGACGGTGATCCGGGAGAACGCCGGGAACATGCAGCCCGGGAACGTGTACGTGCTCAACGCACCCTACAACGGCGGCACGCACCTGCCCGATGTCACGGTGATCACGCCGGTGTTCGACGACCAGGGCAGGGAGATTCTGTTTTACGTCGGTTCGCGCGGGCACCACGCCGACATCGGCGGCATCACGCCCGGCTCGATGCCGCCGGACTCGAAGACGGTGGAGGAGGAAGGGGTCCTGATCGACAATTTCCTGCTCGTCGAGCAGGGGCGGTTCCGGGAGCAGGAGACCATCGCGCTGCTGTCATCGGGCAGGTACCCGGTGAGGAACGTGCAGCAGAACCTCGCCGACCTGCAGGCGCAGATCGCGGCCAACGAGAAGGGCGTGCAGGCGCTGCGCGAGATGGTGTCGCACTTCGGCCTGGAGGTGGTGCGCGCCTACATGCGCCACGTGCAGGACAACGCCGAGGAGTCGGTGCGCCGCGTGATCGGGGTGCTGAAGGACGGATCGTTCGAACTGCCGCTCGATAACGGGGCGAAGATCCGCGTGCAGATCTCGATCGGCGCCGACCGGCGCAGCGCGGTGATCGACTTCGCCGGCACTTCGGCGCAACTGCCGAACAATTTCAATGCGCCCTCGGCGGTCGCCATGGCGGCGGTGCTGTACGTGTTCCGCACGCTGGTGGACGACGACATCCCGCTCAACGCGGGCTGCCTCAAGCCGCTCGAGGTGCGCATTCCCGCCGGCTCGATGCTCAATCCGCGCTACCCCGCGGCGGTCGTGGCGGGCAACGTCGAGACCTCGCAGTGCGTGACGGACGCGCTGTACGGCGCGCTCGGCGTGCTCGCCGCCTCGCAGGGCACCATGAACAACTTCACCTTCGGCAACGAGCGCTACCAGTACTACGAGACCATCGCCGGCGGCTCGGGGGCGGGTCCGGGGTTCGACGGCACGGACGTGGTGCAGACGCACATGACCAATTCGCGCCTCACCGACCCCGAGGTGCTGGAGTGGCGCTTCCCGGTGCTGCTCGAGAGCTTCGAGATCCGCCAGGGCTCGGGGGGCGCGGGCGCGCACCGCGGCGGCCATGGCGCAGTGCGGCGCGTGCGCTTCCTCGAACCGATGACCGCGGCGATCCTGTCCAACCACCGCAGCGTGCCGCCGCACGGCATGGCGGGGGGCAAGCCCGGCGCGCCCGGGCACAACTATGTGCAGCGCGCCGGGGGCGGCCGCGTCGAGCTCGGTCCGACCGACCGCACCGAGATGGCCGCGGGCGACGTATTCGTGGTGCAGACTCCCGGCGGGGGCGGGTACGGCGCGTGAGCGACTGCTTATAATACGGCGCTGTCCCTGATGCCCACGCCATGAATCCCACCGCGATCTACTCGAAGACCGGCAAAGGCGTGCAGGAAGCCTCGGGCAAGACCAGTCATCTGTCGCGCGGCGACCGCGCCATCCTCGCCGCGATCGACGGCAAGATCAGCCTGCAGCAGCTCAGTGCGAAATTCGATCGCGCGGCCGACGACAAGTTCTTCGCCCTGATCGGCAAGATGGACGCCGACGGCTTCATCCGCGAGGTGTCCCCCGGCACGGTACAACGCGGCGCGGCGAACGCCCCGCGGCCCGGTGCCGCGAAACCGGCCGCCAAGCCCGCTGCCGGCGGCAGCGGCGAGGACCTGGACTTCACGCAGATCCTCAGCGCGCCGCCGAAGATGGACAAGCCATCGGTGCCTTCCGGCCCGCCGTCCGTTACGTCGAAGGACCCGATGGCGGCGGCGCGCGAGGCGGCGGAAGCGCGCGCGCGCGCCGAGCGCGAGGCGAAGGCGAAAACGCAAGCCGCGGAGAAGGCCGCCATGATGAGCACGCAGCAGGTGCGCATGGACGCCGAGATGCGTGCCAAGATCGAGCGCGAGAAGGTGATGGCCGCCGCGGCCGAGGGCAAGACGCGCGCCGAGATCGAGGCGCGCGAGCGCGCCGAGCGCGAGGCGCAGGAACGGGCGCAAGCCCAGGCCAACGCGAAGTCCGAGCGCGAGGCGCAGGAGCGCGCCGAACGCGCAGTGCGCGAAAAGGCAGACGCCGAGCGCCTGGTGAAGGAGAAGGCGGCGCGGGACGCGCACGACAATGCCGAGATGGAGCGCCTGGCCAAGGACCGGGCGGCGCAGGAAGCGCGCGACAAGGTGCAGGTTGCCGAGCGCGCGCGCTTCGAGGCGGCCGAGCGGGCGCGGCGCGAATCCGAGGAGCTGCGCTTCAAGATCGAGGAGGAGCGCCGGGCGCGCGAAGAAGCCGAGCGCCGGGCGCGCGAGGAAGCCGAGAGGACGCGTCGGGACGCCGAGGAGCGGGCGCGGCGCGAGGCCGAGGAAAAAAAGGCGCACGCGGAAGCCGACGCGCTGCGCCTGAAGTACGAGGAGGAAAAGAAGGCGCGCGAGGACGCCGAGCGCCGCGCCGAGGAGGCGCGCTCGCAGCGCGAGCGCGAGCGCCAAGCCGAGGAAAACAAGGCGCGCGAGGAGTACGAGCGCCAGGACGCCGCGCGGCGCGCCGCCGAGGAAGCCAACCGCGCGGCGCGCGAGGCCGTGGAGCGCAAGGAGGCCGAGGAGCACCAGCGCCAGATCCGCCTGGCGCGCGAGGCCGAGGACAGGAAGCGCCGCGACGCCGACGCGAGGAAAAAGAAGGAGGAAGAGGCCAAGCGCTGGGAGCAGGAAGAGGCGCGGCGCAAGTCCGACGAGGTCTACCGCGTGCGCGCGGAGCAGGAGGACAAGGAGCGCGCCGAGCGCGAGGCCCTCGAGTCCGTCGAGCGCGCCGAGGCCGACAAGTTGGCGGCCGCGGAGGCCGATGCGCTGTCCGGGTCGCTGCTCGCCGATTTCGACTCGTTCTCGCAGCGCGAGGACGAGGACCGCAAGGCCAAGGCGGCCGAGGAGCTGCAGGCGCGCGCCGAGGCCGGCCGCGCCGAGGCGGATCGCGTGCAGCAGCGCGACGAGGCCGAGAAGAAGGCGCGCAAGGCCGAGGAGAAGCGCAAGCGCGAGGAGGAGGAGGCACGCCTGAGCGAGGAGGCCGAGCAGCGCGAGCGCGAGCAGGAGGCTCGGCGCAGGGAGGAAGAGACCGAGCGCAACAGGAAGGAGCGCGAGGAAACCGCGCGGCGCAAGGAGGACAGCGACATCCCGATCTCCTCGGCCGACCTGGGCAGGGGCGACGTGGCCGAGGACGAGCGCAAGCTCTCGCCCGAGGCGCGCCGCGCGCTGCGCGACCGCGAACGCGAGGTGGCGCGCGCGCGCAGCCGCGGCGAAACCGCCGGCGGCACGGTGGCGGCGGCGTACCGGCGCAAGGGCCAGCCGGCGAAGTGGGGCAAGCCGGTCGCGATCTTCCTGTTCATTACGCTCGCCCTCGGAGCGGCAGTGGCGAACTTCGTGCCGCTCGACACCAGGGAATACGAGGCCATGGCCACCGAGGCGCTCGGCGTTCCGGTGAAGATCGGCTCGGCCAACCTGTACGTGTTCGACGGCATCGAGGTGCGCTTCGCGCGCGTCTCGATCGGCGACAGCGTGAAGATCGCCAAGGTGCACGCGGTGCCCGAGTTCGGCGCGTTGTTCGGCACCGCCAAGGCCTTCGGCCGCGTGGCGCTGCTCGACGTGGTGCTGCGCCAGGACGCCCTGGGAGACATGCTGTTCGGCAGCATGAAGCCCGGGCGCCTGCGCATGGCGCGGGTGAGCGCGACCGGCGCCCGGCTGGAGGGGCCGCTCGCACTGCCCGCGCTGGATTTCGACGCCAGCGTGGGCGATTCCGGCAAGGTGTTCTCGATCCGGCTCGCGGGCGAGAACGTCACCGGTCTGGTCACGCCGCGCAGCGACGACTTCACCTTCGAGGTCAGCGCGCGCAACGTCGCGGTGCCGTTCCTGAAGGACTTTTCGCTCACCGAGTTCGCCATGAA
>DASTTC010000554.1:0-10722 GCA_035760345.1 Burkholderiales bacterium
GAGAGCTTCCGCGACGAGGGGCGCGACATCCTGTTCTTCGTGGACAACATCTACCGCTTTACCCTAGCCGGCACGGAAGTGTCGGCGCTGCTGGGCCGGATGCCCTCGGCCGTGGGCTACCAGCCGACGCTGGCCGAGGAAATGGGACGCCTGCAGGAGCGCATCACCTCGACCAAGACCGGATCGATTACCTCGATCCAGGCGGTGTACGTGCCGGCGGACGACCTGACCGATCCCTCGCCCGCCACCACCTTCGGGCACCTGGACGCCACCGTGGTGCTGTCGCGCGACATCGCGTCGCTCGGCATCTACCCGGCGGTGGACCCGCTCGATTCGACTTCGCGCCAGGTGGATCCGAATACCATCGGCGAAGAGCACTACAACACCACGCGCGCGGTGCAGGCGACCCTGCAGCGCTACAAGGAGCTGCGCGACATCATCGCGATTCTCGGCATGGACGAGCTCTCGCCCGAGGACAAGCTCGCGGTGTCCCGCGCGCGCAAGATCCAGCGCTTCCTGTCGCAGCCCTTCACCGTGGCGCAGAACTTCACCGGCCAGCCGGGCAAGTACGTTTCGCTCAAGGACACGATCAAGGGCTTCAACATGATCGTCAACGGCGAGTGCGACAGCCTGCCCGAGCAGGCGTTTTACATGGTCGGCGCGATCGAAGAGGCGTTCGAGAAGGCGAAGACCCTGCAGTAATGGCCGCCGCCACCATCCACGTCGATGTCGTCAGCGCCGAAGCCTCGATCTATTCGGGGGAGGCGGAATTCGTCGTGCTGCCCGGCGAAGCGGGCGAGCTCGGGATCTACCCGCGCCACACGCCGCTCATCACGCGCATCAAGCCGGGCACCGTGCGCATCCTGCCGGCGGGGGGCGGCGAAGAGCAGCTGATCTTCGTCGCCGGCGGCATCCTCGAAGTGCAGCCCAGCCTGATCACGGTGCTCGCCGATACTGCGATCCGGGGCGCCGACCTGGACGAGGCCAAGGCGAACGAGGCGCTGCAAAAGGCCGAAGAGGCGCGCGCCAAGGCGCAGGACAAGCAGGAGATCGCCGCCGTCGAAAGCGAGCTGGCGATGCTCGCGGCGCAGCTTGCCGCAATCCGCAAACTGCGCAAGAAGTAGCGCGCGGCGGACCCGCGAAGGTCCGCCGGCGTTCCAACGCAAATCGCTACTGGACGGTCAGAGTCGCGGTGGCCGGGTCGGCGTTCGTGCCGTTGCTGGTCTGCAAGGCGCCGGCCGGCAACGAATTGATGTAGGTGCCTGCGGCCGACGCGGTCACCATTGCCGTCAACTTACAGGAGCCGTTGGCCGGGATCTCGCCTTCCGCCTCCAAGCCCACCTTCGAGGGGCCCTCAATGAACCACCCCGACAGGAGCGATAGGCCGGCAGTGACCGTCTCGCTACAGTCGGTGAAGAGGGAGTTGGGGACCACCACCAGGCCGCTGGGCAATGTGTCGATGAACCGCGCGGTAAAGCTGGCGGGCGTGTCGTTGGCGTTGCTGAAGTTAATGGTGAGCTTCGAGACCTCGCCCACACTGATGGTGCCCGGGCTAAAGGTCTTGTCGAGCGTGACGGACGTGCCCGACGATATGTCGCAGACGGGGGCGTTGATGATGTTGGAATCCAGCGTCACTGCCCCATTTCGCGCCAGAGCTCGACCGGACAGCGTTGCGTTGGTTTGGAGGGCGATGCTCGTGAGCGCGTAAATATTCCCGACGAACGAAGTGTTTGTACCGACAGTCGCGGAACTGCCGATCTGCCAGAAGACGTTGCATGGGTTAGCGCCATTGGTCAGCAGCACGGACGATCCGCTCGCGGTAGTGAGCGTGCTCACTGCCTTGAACACCCAAACCGCACCGGGGACGCCCTCGGCGTTGAGCGTGAGGGCTCCCGTCAACTGAAGCCCGGAGGTAGAACAATAAACGCCCGGCACGAGCGTCCTGCCGCCAAGATTCTGACCAGTCACGTCGGAAGTACACGGCTGGCCTGCCAGATCAAGATACGCAGTGGTAGTGTCGCTCTGAGCCTGAAGCGCCACCGCATCGGCTGCATGCGTCTCTCCAATTACGAGGCCGGGAGGAAAACCGGTGATTGCCGAGCCCGGGCTGACACCCATGTTTCCGGTGATCTCGCTCGGACCGGTATTGGTCACCGTCTGGCCACCCAGCACGGCGAAGCTCCGCTCCGTGCCCTGTAGGGGGGCCGCGGCCGAAGACACCTGGCCTGCAGTCTCGTTGTCGATACTGGCACCGCATCCCGCCAGCAGGGCAGCCGTCGTTGCAAGCGTAGCGAGCAATACCTTACTGACTCTCACGGCCATCTCCTTGACTCTGCACTGCTAAACTTTCAGGGAACGCGCTTCTGTTCATAATCGGCTGAAATCTACGCGAGAGGTCGTGACCCGTCTGTTCGCTATCGAACGTGCAGCACGGAGGCAGCTCTGCGTGGCTCGTGCGCGATGATGCAACCTCAACCTTCCGATCTACCGACACTCCGGAGAATCCAGAAATGCCTACCTCGAGCTTGTACCGCCATGGTCTTGCCTTCCTCCTGGCGGCTTCCAGTGCATTCGTCCTTGGGCAGTCGAGCCCGTCGTCGACTTACGAACCCTCCGTGGGGCAGGACGGCAAGGACGTCGTCTGGGTGCCCACGCCGCAGATCGTGGTCGATACGATGCTCGACATGGCCAAGGTCACCCCGGGCGACTACGTGATGGACCTCGGCTCCGGTGACGGCCGCACGGTGATCACCGCGGCCAAGCGTGGTGCGCGCGCGGTCGGCATCGAGTACAACCCAGACATGGTCGAACTCTCCAAGCGCAATGCCCAGAAGGAAGGCGTCGGCGATCGCGTCACCTTCATGAAGGCCGACCTGTTCGAGACGGATCTGACCAAGGCAACGGTCATCACCATGTTCCTGTTGCCGGAGATCAACCTCAAGCTGCGCCCGACGATCCTCAAGCTCAAGCCGGGTACGCGCGTCGTGTCCAACACGTTCAACATGGGCGACTGGAAGGCCGACGCAACCGAGACCATGGGCGACGATGCCGGGTGCACCACGTCCTGGTGTACGGCGCTACTGTGGATCGTTCCGGCCCGCGTCGCCGGTACCTACAAGATGCCGGGGGGCAAGCTCACCCTCAAGCAGGAGTTCCAGATGCTTTCCGGAACCCTGCGCATCGACGGCAAGGTGCTTCCGGTCACCGGCAAAGTTCGGGGCGAAGAGATCACGTTCGCCGCCGGCAGCCGCGAGTACCGCGGCAAGCTCAACGGCAAGCGCCTCGAGTTGCGCTGAGCAGGTAGGGGGCCGCACGAACCCGTTCACGCCCGGGCGCAAGCTGCTGCTTGCGATCACCGCGCTGCTCTACCTGGCCGGCGCCGTGGCCATTTATTCATTCATCGACGACCAAGCGCTGCGTGTGGCGCTGTCGCTTCCGGCATCGCTGATCGCCGCGCTGCTCGGGCTTTCGCTCGTCAACTATGCAGTACGTGCCTGGCGCTGGCTGGTGCTGGGACGGTTTCTTGGACTGCGCGTGCCCATAGGGAGCAACCTTGCCTACTATCTGGCTGGCTACAGCCTGACCTCGACGCCGGGGAAGGCCGGCGAAGCGATACGCCTGTGGTTTCTGAAGCGGAGCCACGGCGTGCCGTACCTGCGGTCCATCCCGATGATGCTCGCCGATCGGATCCTCGACCTGTGGGCGGTGCTGATGCTGTCCCTCGTTTCGATGGCGAGTTTCGCGCAGTATCGGTGGCAGGGTGTGGCCCTGACGGTACTCATTGCCGTGATTTCGGTCCCGATCCTCTTTCCGCGTCGTTTTCGGCCGCTGCTCGATGCCGCCTACCGCCTCGCGCCTCGCCATGGCCGATTGCTGGTCCGCGCGCGCCGGCTGATGCAGGCTGCGGGCGATCTGAGCAGTTGGCGTACTTACGGTCTCACGCTTGTCCCGACCATCGGCGGCTGGCTGGCGGAAGGCGCCGCGCTTTACCTTTTATTGCAGCATCTGGGCGCCGAGGTGAGCTTTCCGAGTGCGGTGTTCGTCTTTTCCTTCAGCATCATCGTCGGCGCCCTCAGCATGCTGCCAGGCGGCCTGGGCAGCACCGAAGCGACCCTTGTCATCCTGCTGAGCGCCCTCGGCGTGGATCTCGGCGTCGCACTGGCGGCGACGGCGATCATTCGTATCACCACCTTCTGGTTTGCAGTGGCGATCGGCGTCGTGATGGTGCCGGTGGCCATGAAGTGCTCGGCGCGCGCGCCGCTCCTTGCCTGATGCCGCTCTGGGCGCAAAAGGAACTCGCAGGCTGGGGCCGCGTGCTGCGCGCCACCGGAGCCGCGGCGCGCCCAGAACGTGTCGCCGATCTCGAACGCATCTTCGCCGACGCCTCGAACGGCTCGCTGCTTGCCTATGGCGCCGGGCGAAGCTACGGCGATGCGGCGCTGAACTCCGGGGGGCGTTCGGTCATCATGCGCCGCCTCGACCGGTTCCTCGAGTTCGACCCGGCGAGCGGCCGGCTGGTCGCCGAGTCGGGGGCGACCTTCGGCGAGGTCATCGCAGCGTTCCTGCCGCGCGGCTACCTGGTGCCGGTGGCGCCCGGCACCGGCTTCGCGACGCTGGGAGGCGGCATTGCCAACGACGTGCATGGCAAGAATCATCACCAGGCGGGAAGCCTGGGCCAGCATCTCGAATGGTTCGATCTGCGCCTGCCGAGCGGGGAACTGCGGCGGGTGGATCCGGCGCACGAAACGGAGTTGTTCAGAGCCACGCTCGGCGGCGTGGGACTGACTGGCATCATCGAGCGGTTGTGCCTGCAACTCAAGCCAGTGCCGTCGAATTCGGTCGTGGTGCGAAAGAAGCGCATCCGGGACCTGGATGCGTACCTCGAAGCGTTCGCAGAAGAGCGGGACCGTGCCGAGTACGTCGTCGGCTGGATCGACGCGCTCGCCGCGGGCCGCCATTTGGGCCGCGGCGTCCTCGAAGCCGCGACGCTTTCTACGCAGGATGTGCCGGCCTCGCCCGCGAAGGCGCTGCGGCTGCCGGCGAATATGCCCGCATTCGCGCTCCATGCCGTTTCGGTTCGGGCGTTCAACCAGCTGTACTACTCGCGAGTACCGTCGGGAGGCCTCGAGTATCGGCAGGCGATCGGCAAGTTCCTTTTTCCACTCGATCGCTTGCATGATTGGAACCGGATTTACGGCAAGCGCGGCTTCCACCAGTTCCAATGCGTTGTGCCGTTCGAGCAAGGGCGGGCGGCGCTCGGCGCCATGCTTGAACTGACCTCCAAGTCCGGCCATGGCTCGTTTCTCGCTGTCCTCAAGGCGATGGGGCCGGCGGGCGTGGGGTACCTGTCGTTCCCCATGCCGGGTTACACGCTGGCGCTGGATTTTCCGAACGCGCCCGGTGCAACCGAGCTTATCGCGCAACTGGAGCGGATCGCCAGCGATCATGGGGGCCGTATCTACCTCGCCAAGGATTCGACATTGTCCCCGGAGCGTTTGCGCACGATGTACAAGGCGCTTGGACGATTTCGTGAGGTGCTTGCAGCGGTCGACCCCCATGGGCGCATGCAGTCCGACCTCGCGCGCCGCCTGCGACTCCGGGAGAACGCCTGATGAGCGAGCATTGGCTGGTCCTCGGTGCTTCCTCCTCGATCGCGCGGGCGTTTGCGCGACAGGCGGCCGCGCGCGGTGCCCTGCTGACGCTTGCCGGACGCGATCTGGAGGACTTGCAGTCAAGCGCCCAGGATGCGCAACTACGCGGCGCGCCTTCTGCCAGAGTACTCGCGTGCGACGCCGTCGACGCGGCGTCACGCGCAGATTGCATTGCGGACGCGGGAATCCCCGGTACCACCCTGAACGTCTTCCTTGCCATCAGCGAGATGCCGGAGCAGGCAGACATGGACACGGATCCGGCGCTGGTCTCCCGCATGATCGAAGCGACCTATGCCGGCCCCATGGCGCTGCTGCAGGGGCTCGCCCCGCAGTTCGAACTTCAGAGGGGCGGACGCATCGTGATCCTGGGCTCGGTCGCCGGCGACCGCGGCCGGCGCAAGAACTATCTCTACGGTTCTGCCAAGGCCGGGCTCGCGACCTATGCCGAGGGACTGCGTGCGCGATTGCAGCCCTCGGGCGCCACGGTGACGCTGGTCAAGCCAGGGTTCGTGGATACGGCCATGACCTGGGGCCTGCCAGGGCTGTTTCTCGTCTCGACCCCGGAAAAATGTGCCGCCGCGGCAATGAATGCGGCTCAGAAAGGTCGGGAGGAGATCTATCACCCGGGTTTCTGGCGCTTGATCATGTTCGTGATACGGCACATCCCGGCGACGGTGATGAAACGGTTGAAGTTCTGAGGCGCCGCGCAGTACTTTCGGCGTCAAGGTCTGCCGAAGCAGGCGAGCGGGGAGGGGCGGCTAGTGGAGGAGGCTAGCCCCGCGTCCCGCGCTCGCCGCCGCGGTTCGTGAGTTCGAAGGCGAATACGACGTAGCGTTGCGCCCCGCCGGCGCGCAACGCATCGAACGGAAAGCAGGTGACCAGCGTCAGGCGGTCCGGCCCTTCCTGCTTGGCCACCCAAACGTCCCCCTTGTGCAGCACGCTCGCATGCTCGACCCGGTAGGCAACCTGGCTGCCGTCTGCACGCTCGACGTGCAGTTCGTCGCCCGCCTGCAGCAGGCGCAGGAAGGCAAGGTGCGTGTCGCGGTGCCCGCCGATCACACTGTTGCCGGAAGCGCCGGGGAGCGGTGTTCCCGAAAGGTGTCCTGGGCCGAATGCCATGGCGCTGCCATCCGCTCCAGCGAGCACGTAGCGCTCGATGCCGAGCGAGGGCGCCGAGAGTCGGGCCACCGGCCACGTGTCCGCCCAAGGCCAGGGCCGAACGTCGCGCTCGCCGGCGAGCGTGCGGGCCCAGGCTTGCGCGATGAGGAGCTGCGCGAGCCAAGCCTTGCCCTGGATCCAGGCGCCATGGCCGAACTGCGTGGCGCCGATGAGCAATAGTGCCAGCGCGACGCATCGCCACGTCAGGAGTTTTCGGCGCGCAGGCGTCATGCCGCCCTCCGGCGCAACATCGCCATCGCAAGCAGTAGCAGCGCCGCACCGCTCAGGAGCGCGAAGCGGCTATCCGTGGAACCTTGCGGCAGCTCGCCGAACACCTGGTCGTACTCCCAACCCTCCGGCAGGTTCGTGGGCACGGCGGCGAGCTTGAGCTGCGCGTCAGACGTCCGCGCCGGCGTGCGGTCCACGGCGACGAAGCTCGTATATTTCGTGACCAGGCGGTGCGCGGCGGCGAGTTCGATGACCTGGATGCGCACCGCCTCCTCGGGTACGCCCTCGCGGATTGAGTCGGTCAGCGCTTCAACCTTGCCGCGCGCCCAAAGCGAGCCCATGCCGGCGCCGCCGCCATTGAGCGCGAGGGGCACGCGCGCCTCCCACGCCCGGTTGTCGCGCAGGCCGGTGACGCGCACCTCGCCCTCCAGCCGATCGAGCGACGCTGCGATCACGACGGGCTCTCCCACGTACAAGTCGGGGATGCGGCTGGGCCAGGCTTGCGCTCGCACCCCTTCGGGCCAGTGCACCTCGAGCGCCTGCATCACGGGGGATTCGATTTTCGCGAACAATGCGCTCATTTTCTGCTGCACTTCCTCGATTCGGCCGATATAGGTGAAGCTGCCCCGGCCAAGCTCCGCGGCCTTGGACATGAAGTGGCTATTGGGTGCGGAACCGATGCCGACGGTGAACAGACGCGTATCGCCGAGGCGCTCGCGGATCAGGCGAAACAGCGCTTCCTCATTGCCCACCGCACCGTCGGTGAGGAATACGACCTGCCGCACCCGCCCGACCCCTTCTGTCCCATCGAGCGCAAGGCGCAGTGCAGCCGCCATCTCGGTACCACCACGCGCGTCGAGTCCGTGCACCCAGTCGATGGCGTGGCGCACGTTGCGGGGATTGACCGGCTGCGCTTCTTCATGAAGCCGCTGCGCGCTCGAATTGAACTCGACGACGTTGAAGCGATCCCCGGGCGCGAGCCGCGCGAGCGCCATCGCCAGGGCATCCTTCGCCTGGCGGATCGAGGCGCCCGCCATCGAGCCCGAGGTATCCAGGACGAACACCACCTCGCGCGCGAGCCGGGTGCCCGGTGCGGCCGCGGGCGGCATCACCATGAGCAATCCGTAGTGCGCGCCGTCCTTGAACTCGGTGAACCAGGCAATGCCCGGGGCCTGACCCGCCCGCGGCGTCCACGCGAGCTCGAAATCGCGCTGCGCCGGCACCGGCCCGTCGGCGAGCTCGATGCGACGCCGACTGTCCGACAACTCATGGATCGCGACGCGGTGGTACGGGCTGGAGACCTGCGCGAGCGGTACGCCGGCGTCGAGCTCTACGCGGATGCGCACCGGATTGATCGCACCCGCTTGCGGCCGCAGCACGGGCGGGGTGATGCGCGCCGCGTCCGGCACCGGGTCCGTGTTCGAGCTCCAACCGAAGTCTTGCGGCGCTGAAACCTTCAGTGCGCCGGGGATATAGCGCGGTCCGACGACCATGGGAAAGCGCATCGAGTAGCGGCCGTCTTCGTAGCGAAGCGTTTGCTGGTACTCCAGCTCCACGGCGATGAGCTCACGCGGGCCGATGTTGGCGACGCTCGCGGTAAAGAGGTTAGGCCGCTCCTGGTCCATGAGCGCGGTGCGTCGTCCGGCGGCGCGCGCTCGCTCGTAGGTGCGTCGCGCGGCGCCCCGTTCCCGGATTTCGCCCTCGATCCGACGCTCGCCGACGCGCAGCTGCAGGCGATCGACGGCGGCGTTCTCGGGCAGCGGGAACACGTAGACGCCCTCGACCCACTCGGTCGAATCGTTGCGAAAGGTTTGCACGACGCGCGCCCGCGCCACCATGCCGGAGACGCGAAACTCGACGTCGGTAGACAGCAACGGCGCGGCGGGTGCCTGTGCGCCCTCTGCCGTGCGCAACATGAGCATCCCGGGCTCGGACGCGGCGTGGGCGCGTCCGGCCAGCAGCAGCACCGCCGCCACCAGCACCACGGCGCTGGCGAGCGCGATGGCCATTGCGAATGCCACGAACGAGATTACGTCGAAGGCGACGACACGGGCGTTGGCGGCGGGGGTCTCGTTGGGCATGTCGGCAAAGTCCTCGGGGGGCGGGTTGTCCTGAGGCTGCATTGCACGGCACGGCGCGGGCCGTGCAACGCAGGGCCGCGGGCAAGGCGCGGATCAATTGTGGCAATCCGGGGGCAGGCGACGCCGCGCGGTGCGCGTTGGGCTATAGTCGCTCGCCATGACCCGCCGCATCGCCATCGTCGAGGACGATCCGGCCATCCGCGCCAACTATGCCGAGGCGCTGCGCAAGCACGGCTTCGAGGTGAGCGCGTACGGCACACGCGAAGCGGCGCTCGCGGCAATGCGCGCGCGCCTGCCCGATCTCGCCGTCATCGACATCGGCCTCGCGGGTGACCCGGACGCGGGCTTCGTCCTGTGCCGCGAGCTGCGCGCACTGTCGTCGTCCCTGCCGATCATCTTTCTCACCGCGCGCGACAGCGACTTCGACGTCGTGTCGGGGCTGCGCCTCGGGGCCGACGACTACCTCACCAAAGACGTGAGCCTGCCGCACCTGCTGGCGCGCATCGGGGCGCTGTTTCGTCGTGCGGAGCTCTCGCACGAGCCGGGCGCAGGTGAGGAAACCCTGGCGCGGGGGGAGTTGGCCCTCGACTTGAAGCGCTTCAGCATCGCCTGGCGCGGCAAGCCCGTGCCGCTCACGCTTACCGAGTTCTGGATGGTGCATGCGCTGGTGCGCCACCCGGGGCATGTCAAGAACCGCGAGCAGCTGATGCGCGAAGCGAACCTGGTGGTGGACGACGGCACGGTGACTTCGCACGTCAAGCGCATCCGGCGCAAGTTCCAGGGCGTCGACCCCGCCTTCGAGCACATCGAGACCGCCTACGGCATGGGCTACCGTTGGAAGGAGTGAAGCGGCGCTTCGCGCTCGGCCTGCGCGCGCAACTCGCTCTCGTGGCGCTGGCGCTGCTCGCGTTGCCGTGGGCGGGGGTGAGCTACGTGAACGAGCTGGAGCGGGTGCTGCTGGCGGGCCAGGAGCGGGCCGTCCTCGCTACCGCGCGCGCGGTGGCCACCGCCCTGCATGATCGGCCGCAGCTGCTCGTTGCGGTCCCCGAGCGCGATGATGCCGTGCGCCGCGAGGCCGAGCTCGAGCTGCAGCGCCTCGCCGAGAGCGAAGGGAAGTTGCCTCCGCCGGGACCGGCGCCGGCGCCCATCGCGCGCGAGGCCGAACTGGCCGCGCGCCAGGCGCAGGCCGAGATTGCCGCCATCCTTCGCGGCGTGCAACGCACGGAGTCGCGCCTGTGGGTCGTGAACCGGCGCTATCAGGTGCTGGCGCTGGAAGGCAGCCTGCGCCGCGCCGTTTCGCCACAGGAGGAAGGAGGCCTGCGCGCCGCGTGGCGCCGCATCGCGGGCTGGGTCATCGACCGGCCGCGCGAGGACTTCGCGGAGGCCGTGCCCGACAACGTCCTCGCCGCCGGCCGCGACATCTCCTCCGCGCTGTTGGGTACGCCGGGGACTCGCACGCGACGCACGCCCGACGGCCGTGCGGTCGTGCTCTCGGCGGCGCACCCGGTATGGAGCGGCGACCAGGTCGTGGGCGCCGTGGTGGTCGAGGAGACCACCAATCCGATCGCCAGCCTGCGCAGCGACGCCCTCGAGCGGCTGCTGGT
>DASTTC010000555.1:0-9200 GCA_035760345.1 Burkholderiales bacterium
GCTGTCGGAGATGGAGCAGTTTCCGGCGCGCCTGAAATCCATCACCGCGGGCCACGGCTCCTACACCCTGGAATTCAGCCACTACGAACCCGCGCCGCCGCAACTGCAGCAGCGGCTGGTCGCGGCGCACAAGCCCGCCGCACACGCGGACGATTAAATGGGGACAGTCCCCATTTAGATGTTCATCGGTCACGCCGCCCTCGCCCTTGCCGCCAAGCCGCTCGCGCCGCGCGCGCATCTGGGCGTGGCGCTCGCTGCGACCTACTGGCTCGACCTGGTGTGGCCCATCTTCGTGCTCGCCGGCATCGAGCGCGTCGAGGTCGCGCCCGGCATCACCGCGTTCACGCCGCTCGACTTCGTGCACTACCCGTGGAGCCACAGCCTCGTTGCGGCGCTCGCGTGGAGCGCGCTGTTCGCGCTGGGCTGCTGGAAGCTCGGGCGCCGCGCGGCGCTGGTGATGGGCCTGCTCGTGTTCAGCCACTGGGCGCTCGATGCGCTCTCGCACCGTCCCGACCTGCCGCTGTGGCCCGGGAGCAGTGCGCTGGTCGGGCTGGGTTTGTGGAACTCGGTCGTCGCGACGCTCGTGGTCGAGAGCGCCTTGTTCGCCGCGGGCATCTCGCTCTACCTGCGCGCGGGCGGCAAGGGGACGCTCGCCTTCTGGGCGCTCATCGCCTTTTTCGTCATCGCCTACCTCGGCGCGGCTTTCGGCCCGCCGCCGCCGGGCGCGAGTGCCGTGGCCGCGAGCGCGCTCGCGCTTTGGTTGTTGCCCGCCTGGGGCTGGTGGATCGAGAGGCGGCGCAACCCTACTTGAGTTCCGGGGCGCTTTCGATCTGCCGCCGCAGCGTGGCGAGTGCCGCTTCGGCAGCCCGTCTACCGGAAAGGCCGAAGTCCTTGTTGGCCTGCAACTCGCCGAAGGTCGCGTTGCCCGTACCCGTGGCGGTGTTCTGATACACCTGTCGGCCGCCCGGTTCCTGCACCCGGTACGCGATCTTCACTTCGAACCCAGTTGGCGGCCAGATGAACGCATTGTCGTGCATCACCTCGGTCACGATCTTCGGCACGAACACCAACGTGGCGCCATTGCGTTCGATCAGCGCTGAATCACCGGCGCTGCGCAGCAGCGTGACGCGCCGGTAGATGGAATTCAGCACTTGGAACAACGCGCCCTCGAGATCGCGGTAAGGTGCGTAGGTCACCGAGTCGCCCGATCCCGTCGTCTTGGACACTTCGCGATCGCGATCTTCCTGACTGATCACGTAGGCGACGCTGCGGCTGACCGGGGTGCCACCGGGCTGCGCATCCACCTTCGGTGAAATATTGATGGGATGCGCGCAAGCACCGAGCAACAGCGCGGCCCCGAGTGCGACGATGTGGTTGAGGCGCAGCAAGATCCCTTCCTAGCGCGTCAATGAAGAAATGAAATCCCGGTCGCCGTAGAGCTTGGCGAGGAACTTCTGCACCAAGATGGGGTAGGCTTGGATCGCCTTGGGCACCGCCACACCGCCTGCAAACGAGGACTCGAAGGTCATGTCGGCCCGCACGGCCTTGTTATAGGTCACGCGGCCCGCGCGCCGCACGACAACCCTTGACTGCAGATGCGCCGTGCCAACGTTGATGCCGGAGACATCGACGTTGTTCTGGATCAGCACACCGCTTATCTCCACCACGGCCTTGTCGTCGATCAGGCGTGCCGCTGCGAGCTCCGACGCGAGCGCCTGCGCGACGTAGGCGCTGAATTTGCCGCCGACCGGCGACTGCAGTGAAAGGCCACGCAGCGAAATCGATTCGTCGTTTCCGGTCTTGGGGTCTGCCCGGAAGGTTCCGACGCGAACCTTGCCAGTGCCGGCATCCCGCAGCATCTGCACGTTCTCGATCGAAGGTGAATACGGCGGCGCGAATTGCGACGCGCAGCCCGAAAGCAGCAATAGCGCGGCCAAGGCCGCGGCAGCAGCGGTACGCGTCATCTGAAGCCTCCCTTTTCGGCCTGCCCCCCACGACGGCAGCCCGCGAAACCCTAGCACAACTGCATAGTGAAAAAACGCCGAAGATGTAAGGGTGCACCACCTCCGATCGCCCTACCTTCTCCTCACCCTCGCCATGCTCTGCTGGGCGAGCGCATCGGCTGGCACCACGCCGCCGGCGTAGCCTGCATCGTGCTCGGCCTTTACCGCACGAGCGGCGCGCACGCGCTTCCTTATAAGTATACCGAACTGTATAGAATACTGATCTATATGACATTAATTTCATGTTGCCATTGTCTATACAGACCTGTATAGTCTTTTACGAAGAAAAGGAGTACAGGCCATGCCCGATGCGAAGCAGGGAAAGCCGGTTTCACGCCTCGCCAGCACGCGGGAGCGGATCGATCGCGCTGCTTACGAGCTCTTCTCGCGCCACGGCATTCGAGGCGTTGGGGTCGATACCGTCAGCGCACATTCCGGCGTAGCGAAGATGACGCTGTACAAGCACTATCCCTCCAAGGAGGATCTCGCGCTTGCCTTCCTGCGCCGCCGTGAAGACCTGTGGACGCGCTCTTGGCTGCAGCAAGAGGTGGAACGCCGTGCGCTCGCTCCTGCGGAGCGCCTGCTCGCCGTCTTCGACGTGTTCGACAAATGGTTTCGGCGGCCTGACTTTGAGGCCTGTTCATTTGCCAAAGCGCTGCTCGAGAACAGCGACCCCCGCCATCCGGTTCGCATGGCTGCGCAGGGCCACATCGGGACGATTCTCGCGTTCCTGAGACAGTTGGCGAAGGCTGCGGGCGTGAAAGATGCCGATGGGTTCGCGCGCCAATGGCAGATCTTGATGATGGGCAGCGTCATCGCCGCCTACGCGGGCGACCGCGACGCCGCGCGCCGCGCAAAGGAGCTGGGGGCGCTGCTGCTCGCCGCGGCGGGTACCCGCTCCCGGGACCAGGCTCAAGCATGACGAGCCACGCCGTCGAGAGCGCGAAGCGCTCCTCCCTGCTGGAAAGTCAGCGACGCATACTTGACCGTATCGCAAGCGGTGCGCCGCTGGAGGAGACTCTCGAGACGATAGTCAGGCTGATTGAGGAACAGGCCGACGGCATGCGCTGCGCGGTGCTGCTCCCGGACCCGGGTGGGCAACGACTCCGGTTCGTGGCGGCGCCGCACCTTCCGGACGATTACAAGGCCGGCATAGAACCGTATCTGCGCGTCGCACCGAACATGGCGTCGTCCGGAACCGCCGCGTTCCTGCGGCGGCCGGTCTATATCCGGGGCACCGCGACCGATCCGCTATGGGAGAACTGCGGGGGGCATATCGCGGCGCGCAACGGGCTGCTCGCGATCTGGGCGGCGCCGATTCTTTCCGACTCCAATACCGTCCTGGGCACCTTCGCGATGTATTACGGCGAGCCGCGGCTGCCCGCGGAGGAGCATATTCAACTGATCGACATGGCCACGCAGTTGGCGCGCGTCGCCATCGAAGGGAAGTGCGACGAAATGCTGCGGTCCCTGTTCGAAGGTGCCTCGAATGGAATCCTGATTACCGATCTCGCGGGCGTTGTGCTCCAGGTGAACCGGACTTTCGCAAGGATGCTGGGGTACATGCCGGCTGAATTGCATGGCAGGAACATCTCGGACATCACACAGGAGACACACAACCCGGTGCTGATAGAGGAACTGCTCTCCCTCGGGCCGCAGGAGATCGCGAACGACAGACGTTATCTCAGCAAGAGCGGCGCGATCCTGGAGGTGCGCGAGCGCTCGGCGCTGCGGCGGGATGCGGCAGGCGTGCCGCGCTATGTGCTCACCACCGTCGAGAAGATGACCGAGGCGGGGAGCAATCCGCTGCCGCGGCTGAGCCTGCGCGAGCGCGAAGTCCTGGAACTCGTCACCGCGGGGCGCACGAGCAAGGAAATCGCTTCCCGTCTTGGCATCTCGGCGGCCAGCGTCGACACGTACCGCAGCCGCCTGATGCAGAAGTTGAGCATCGACGATCTCCCGGGTCTGGTTCGCTTCGCGATCCGGCACGGGATCGCAACCGTCTAGCGCCCTTGTCCCGTACGGAATCCACCACAGCGGGCCGCGCGAGGCGGTTTCGCGCTGTACATATTTCAGGACAGACAGTGCTTGCGATCCCGGCTATCGTTTTCACCACCGCCCGTAAAGCCTGCGAGCGTCTACAGCTATCGCAGCCGCATCATGACCAAACTTGGTACCAACAATGTTGCCAGCCTCCTGCGCCTCTCCATCCGTTACGGCCTGACCAGGCCATAGCGTCGTGGCGAAGCAGCGATTCCGGGTGTTGCACGTCGAGGACGTTCAGTTCGACGCGGAGCTCATGGCGAACGCGTTCGAACGGGCCGGCCGCGATGTCGCGTGGACACGCGTCGAGACGGAGGCCGAGTACGTATCCGCGCTCGAGTCGGCGCCCCATGTCGTGATCGCCGACTATTCGCTGCCGCAATTCAGCGGCTTGCGCGCGCTCGAGATCCTGAAGCAGGCCAGACCCGAAATCCCCTTCATTCTCGTTTCAGGAACCATCGGCGAGGAGAAGGCGGCCGAGGCCATGCGGCTCGGAGCCGACGATTACCTCCTCAAGGACCGTCTGGGCCGCCTGCCCGCCGCGGTGGAAAAGGCCGTGCACGAGGCCCAGGACCGGGCCGCGCACAGCAAAGCGAAGGCCGATTTCGAGGCAGGGCTGCGCCGTGCGCAGGCCATGGCGCAACTCGCGCACGTGATCACCGGACCCGACGGCGCGTTCGAGAGCTGGTCGGAAACGCTGCCACAGCTCGCCGGAGTCGATGCCGCGCATCTCCCCGCGACCACTCGTGCCTGGTTGAACATCCTGCATCCGCAGGACCGCGCCCTGTTTCGCGCAAAATCCAAGGCAGCCCGAAGAACGCAGCAGCGGACCGATGTGGAGTACCGCTTGCAGCGGGCCGACGGCGCGTTGATCCACGTGCGGCAAAGCATGGAGCCGCTGGCCGTCGAACCCGGCGCAGAGGGGAGGCTGCGGTGGTTCAACACGCTGCAAGACATCACCGAAAGCAAGCTGGCGGAGGCGCGCATCAGGCGCCTGAATCGCGTCTACGCGGTGCTAAGCGGCATCAACCAGGCGATCGTGCGCATCCGCGACAGGGGCGAACTGTTCCAGGAATCCTGCCGCATCGCGGTCGAGGCGGGAGGCTTCGTCATGGCTTGGATCGGCGTCGTCGACCATGAGGCATCGATGATAAAGCCCGTTGCCTCCGCAGGGGATGTACGGGGATTTTTTGACGCCGCCCCTCTGGCGATACCGGAGAACGCGCCGGGCGGCCACGGCCCCGCGGGTCGCGCAATCCGCTCCAAGGTGCCCGTGGTCTCGAACGACGTGAAGAGTGATCTGCAGAGGCCAATGCGCAAGGAACTGGAGGAACGCAGCATCAACTCTTTCGCCATCATTCCGCTGATCGTCAACGACGAGGCCGTCGGCGTGTTCGCCTTGCATGCCGCGGACGCCGGATTCTTCGACGCGCAGGAGATGCGGCTGCTCGCCGAGCTCGCGGGCGACGTCTCGTTCGTACTCGAGCACATCGAAAAGACGGAAAAGCTGGACTACATCTCGTACTACGACCCGCTCACTGGCGCTCCCAACCGGACCTTGTTCCACGAACGGCTCAGGCTGCAATTGGACGACGCGGCGAGGAAGAACGAGAAGCTCGCGCTGCTGATCGTGGACATCGGGCGCTTCAAGACGATCAACGACACCCTGGGCCGCCACGCCGGGGACGGCCTGTTGCGGGGAATCGCGAACCGCATCAGGCAAGGGGGGCATCCGACCAGCTGGTTCGCCCGGGTCGGCGCGGATCACTTCGCGATCGTGGTGCCTCAGGTGACGAGCAGGGAGGAACTGGCCCGGCACGTCGAGGCGCGCCTGGACAGGATCTTCGCCAACCCGTTCACGGTGGTCGGCACGGAATTGAGGATTTCGGCGCGCATCGGCATCGCGGGCTTTCCCGACGACGGCACGGATGGCGACACGCTTTTGCGCAATGCCGAGGCAGCCCTCAAGAATGCCAAGGCGACAGGCGAACGCTATCTGTTCTACACGCAGGAGATGAGCGAGCGGAACGCCGAGAACTTATCGCTCGAGAACAAGCTGCGCCAGGCGATCGAACGGCAGGAGTTCGTCCTGCACTACCAGCCCAAGGTGGACCTGGACAAGCGGGATATCGTCGGCGTCGAAGCGCTGATCCGCTGGCAAAGCCCCGAGCTCGGCCTGGTGCCGCCTGCGCAGTTCATTCCGCTGCTCGAGGAAACCGGCCTGATTCTGCAGGTCGGTTCATGGGCGCTGAGGCGCGCGGCGCTCGACCATCGTGCCTGGGTCGAACAGAAGCTGAAGGCGCCCCGTGTCGCCGTGAACGTCTCGCAGATCCAGCTGCGGCAGCGCGATTTCGTCCGCGTGGTGGAGGAAGCCATCATTGACGGCGTCGCACCGACAGGGATCGATCTCGAGCTCACGGAAAGCCTGATCATGCAGGACGTGCAGGCCAATATCGAAAAGCTCGATGCGGTGCGCCGGCTCGGCGTGCGCATCGCGATCGACGATTTCGGCACCGGCTATTCCTCGCTGGCCTATCTTGCGAAGCTGCCCGTGGCGACGCTGAAGATCGATCGTGCTTTCATCCACTCGATGCTGGATGACGCTGATACCGCAACCCTAGTGCAGACCGTCATCTCGATGGCCCACGCGCTGCGCCTCAAGGTGGTCGCGGAAGGCGTCGAGAGCGAAGCGCAGGCAAAGGCGTTGCGCTTGCTGCGCTGCGACGAGATGCAGGGCTACGTTTTCAGCAAGCCGTTGCCGCTGGAGCAGATGACCGCCCTGCTGAGAGCGGCGCGCTGATCGTGCTCTGCCTTTACCTCACGACTTCCGCGCGGCCCGCTTCCTAGCCCGCGGCAGCGGCGCGGGGTTGGGCACCTCCTCCGCGACGCAGAACACGCCTCCCTGGTGCGCTTCGGCCACTGGGTCGCCGCCAGGTTTCTCGCGCGCCAGGATCTCCTTCGCGTAGGTCTCGGAGTCGTCCTGCGGCCGGTAGCCGAGCCGGAAAGCGTTGGCATTGTCGTACCACGCGCGCTTGTTGCCGGAGATGCCGTAGACAATTTCGAAGCAGATCTCCGGGTTCTCGATGCCGATGGTCACGAGCTGCGCGAGGTCGCGCGGCGAGAACCAGATGGCGAGGCGCCGCTTGTCGATCGGCAGCGGGTTGACGTTGCCGAGGCGCATGCAGAACACTTCCATGCCGTACTTGTCGGCGTACAGGCTGCCGAGCGCCTCGCCGAACACCTTGGAGACGCCGTAGCGGCTGTCGGGCTTGATGTAGACGCGATGGTCGATGGTCTGGCTGCGCGGGTAGAAACCCACCGCGTGGTTGGAGGTCGGAAAGAGGATGCGCTTCACGCCGTTCCTGCGCGCCGCCTCGAACACGTTGTAGCAGCCGATGATGTTGGCGCTTAGGATTCCTTCCCACGGTCCTTCCACCGAGTAGCCGCCAAGGTGCACGACGGCGTCGACGCCCTTCGTGATGCGCAAAGCATCGGCCATCTTCGCGATGTCGGCGCGCACATAGGTCTCCTGCGCCGCCTTCTTCAGCGGCCTGAGGTCCGAGGCGCGGATGCGGTACCGGCCGGCGAGCTCGCGGCGCAGGTGGGTGCCGACGTCGCCCGCGGCGCCGGTGATGAGAATGGTCTTCATGGCTTGGGCAATCCCTTTCGCGTCCAGTACCCTGAGTTCACCGCGCCTTGCGGCGCGCGCCCCGCAAGTATCTCCCCTGCCTGCGCCACGGTCTCGAGCGACTGGTGCTCGATGGCGGGCAGCGAGAGCCCCGCCGTGTGCGGCGTGGCGATGACCTCGGCGCGCGCGGCGAGTGCCGGCGTGGGCATCTGGTCGGGCGCGCGCCCGACGTCCAGCGCGCAGCCCGCGAGGTGACCGGAATCCAGCGCACGCGCCAGCGCCGCCTCGTCCACCAGATTGCCGCGCGAGACGTTGACGAGGAACGCGCCGCGCTTCATCTGCGCGAAGGCCGCGTCGTTCATCAGGTTCTCCGTCTCGGCCGTCGCCACCGCAAGCGGTACCACGTAGTCGGATTGCGCCAGCAGCGCATCGAGCGGCGTCTGCTCGACGTCGCGCACGTACGGGTCGTTCACCAGCACGCGCATGCCGAGCGCGCGCGCCACGCGCACCACCTCGCGGCCGATGGCGCCGTGGCCGATGATGCCGAGCGTGCTGCCGCGCAGCTCTCGTCCCATGCGCGCCAGTGGCACGCGCCCGGCGTGGTACTCGGCCGCGGCGCGTGAGATGCCGCGCGACAGGTCGACGAGCAAGCCGATCACCAGCTCGCTCACGGCCGGCGCGAAGCCCGCGCTTGCCTGCGTGACGAGCACCCCGGCGCGGCTGGCGGCGGCCACGTCGATGTTGCGGATGTCGACCGCGCAACGCAGGAACGCCACCAGGCGGGGCAGGCGCGCGAAGAGCGTTGCGGGCGCAGGTGACTGCCGGTAGGACACGATCAGATCGCAATCTGCCGCAGCCTCGACCAGCGCATCGCCCTCCAGCGGCGCGGCGCCCGGGTGCAGCCGGACTTCACCCAATGCGCGCAGGCCGGCGAGCGCCCGCTCGCCGTAGTACTGCGCGAGCGCCTCGGGCGAATGCGTGAGCAGGATGCGCGGCACGGGCATGGGCAGTATAGCGATTGCCTCGGTACCGCCGCTGTGCTACTAAACAAGCCCATGACCCGGACCCTGCTGGTCGTCCTCGCGCTCGTCGCCGCCGGCACCGCCGCCGCGCAGGGCATCTACCGCGAGGTAAACCCGGCACCGGCGGTCTCACGCACCCAGGCCGCCGCCGGCCCGGTAGTGATGTACGCGACCTCCTGGTGCCCCTATTGCGCCAAGGCGCGCGCCTACTTCGGCAGGAAGGGCATCGCCTACACGGAGTACGATGTGGAGAAGTCGCCCACCGCCAACGCGGAGTTCAAGCGCCTCGGTGGCCGCGGCGTGCCGCTGATCCTCGTTGGCCGCGCGAAGATGAGCGGCTTCAGCGAGGCGGGCTTCGACGCGCTGCTCGCGCGCGCTTCGCGCTGACGATGAGCGGCGGCTGGCAACCCAGCGCGCGCGTGCCCGATGCGGCGGTAAGGGACGCCGACTCCTCCTTCGCGCGCTACCGCTTGCCGCTCGCAAAGGTGGAGCGCCTGGCCACCG
>DASTTC010000556.1:0-4191 GCA_035760345.1 Burkholderiales bacterium
TGCGCGCCACGGTGGCCGAGCAGTTCACGCTGGTGAGGATGCCGATGTAATTGCGCGTGGCGACGCGGCCGTCCGCGCGCACGATGCCCTGGAAGGTGGCGGGCGGGTTCGCGTAGTCCACGGGCTGCACGCCGGCGCAGAACGCGTAGTCGCGCTCGAAATCGCCCATGGCGAGGTTATGCACGTGCACGTGCTCCCCGGGCCGGATCGACTTCGTCGCAAAGCCGATGATCTGGTTGTAGCGCCGCACGGGCTTGCCCGCCTCGAGGGCGCGCGTGGCGAGCTTGTGCCCGGCCGGAATCATCGCTTCCGCCCTCACGCCCTCGCGCGGCACCGTGGTGCCCGCCGGGATCTCGACGCGGGCGATCACCACGTCGTCGTCGGAGTGAAGGCGGATGGTGAGGTCGGCGGCCTGGAGCACGGTCAGTGATTATCGCGCGGAACGAAGGCGCCGCTCTTGCCGGCGAGGAAGTCGAGGTCCGCGCCCTCGTGCGCCTGCAGCACGTGGTCGAAGTACAGCTTCCAGTAACCGCGCGACAGGGGCGCCTTCGGCTTGCTCCACTTCGCGCGCCGCTTCGCCAGCTCCCTGGGCGAAACCAGGAGCTGCAGTCGGCGTTTCCCCACGTCGAGCTCGATCACATCGCCGTTCTCCACCAGCGCAAGCGCACCGCCTGCCGCGGCTTCGGGCGAGACATGCAGGATCACGGTTCCGTAGGCCGTGCCGCTCATGCGCGCATCCGAAATCCTCACCATGTCGGTGACGCCCTTCTTCAGGAGCTTGGGCGGCAGCGGCATGTTGCCGACCTCGGCCATGCCGGGGTAGCCCTTTGGCCCGCAGTTCTTCAACACCAGGATCGATTTCGCGTCCACCTCGAGGGTCGGGTCGTCAATGCGCCGGTGGAAGTCCTCGATGTTCTCGAACACCACCGCGCGCGCCTTGTGCTTGAGCAGCTTCGGTGTCGCCGCCGAGGGCTTGACGATAGCACCGTCCGGGCAGAGATTGCCGCGCAGCACGGCAATGCCGGTGTCCTTCTTGAACGGCTTCTTGAACGTGTGGATGACGTCGCGGTTCCAGCAGGGCGCGTCCTTGTTGTTGTCCCAGAGCGAGCGGCCGTTGGCCGTGATCGCGCCCTTGTGCAGCTTGCCGTTCTCGCCCAGTTCGCGGATCACCGCGGGCAGGCCGCCGGCGTAGTAGAAATCCTCCATCAGATACTTGCCCGAAGGCATCAGATTGACCAGCGTGTGCACGCCGCGCCCGAGGCGGTCCCAGTCGGCGAGCTTGAGGTCCACGCCGATGCGCCGCGCGATGGCGATGAGGTGGATCACAGCGTTGGTCGAGCCGCCGATCGCGGCGTTGACCCGGATCGCGTTTTCGAACGCCTGCTGCGTGAGGATCTTCGAGAGGTTGAGCTTTTCCTTCACCATTTCGACCACGCGCCGGCCGGCCATGCGCGCAAGCACGTTGCGCCGCGCGTCCACGGCGGGAATCGCGGCGTTGCCCGGCATGCCCACGCCGAGCGACTCGACCATCGAGGCCATGGTGGAAGCGGTGCCCATGGTCATGCAGTGGCCGTGCGAACGGTGCATGCAGGACTCGGCCTCGTGGAACTCCTCGAGGCTGATCTTGCCCGCGCGCAGGTCCTCCGACATCGACCAGGTATTGGTGCCCGAGCCGATGTCGGTGCCGCGGTACTTGCCCGAGAGCATCGGCCCGCCCGAGACCCCCACGGTGGGCAGATCGACGCTCGCCGCGCCCATGAGGAGCGAGGGCGTGGTCTTGTCGCATCCCATCAGCAGCACCACGCCATCAAGCGGGTTGGCGCGGATCGACTCCTCCACGTCCATGCTGGCGAGGTTGCGGTAGAGCATCGCCGTGGGCCTGAGCAGCGTCTCGCCGAGCGACATTACCGGAAACTCCAGCGGAAAGCCGCCCGCCTCCAGCACGCCTGCCTTCACGTGCTCGGCGAGGGTGCGGAAATGCGAGTTGCAGGGCACGAGCTCCGAGTAGGTGTTGCAGATGCCGATGACCGGGCGGCCGTCGAACTGGTCTTGCGGGATGCCGCGGTTCTTGGTCCAGCTGCGGTAGATGAAGCCGTAGATGTCCTGCCGGCCGAACCACTGCACGCTGCGCAACGGGATGACTTTTTTCTTTGCCATGTCAGTACGTGGCCCTTCCGCCGGAAATGTCGAACACGCCGGCTGTGGTGAACGAGCAATCCTCGGTGGCCAGCCAGCAGGCCATCGCCGCGATTTCCTCGACTTTCACGAAGCGGCCCATCGGGATCTTGGACAGCATGAACTGCGCGAACTCGGGCGCCACCTGGTCGAGGATCGCGGTCTGCGCCGCCGCCGGCGTGATGCAGTTGACCAGTACGCCGGTCTTGGCGAGCTCCTTGCCGAGCGCCTTGGTGAAGGCGATGAGGCCGCCCTTCGCGGCGGCGTAGGCCGCGGCGTTGGGGTTGCCTTCCTTGCCGGCGATGGAGGCGATGTTGACGATGCGGCCGTAGCCCGCCTTCACCATGTGCGGCACTACTGCGCGGCAGCACAGGAACGGGCCGTTGAGATCGATGTCGATCACCTTCTTCCAGTCCGCCACCGGGTAGTCCACCACCGGGAACGTCGGGCCGGCGATGCCGGCGTTGTTGACCAGGATGTCGATGCGGCCCAGGTCGGCCACGGCCTTCGCCGTGGCGCGCTCGATCGATTTCTGGTCGGTGACGTCCACCGGGTCGGCCTTGTCGCCCACGTCCCACACGCGCACTTTTGCGCCGGAGGCTTCCAGGCGCTTGACGATCGCCGCGCCGATACCGATCAGGCCGCCGGTGACGACGGCGGTGCGGCCTTTCAGGTCGAGTTGGTTCATATCGCTCCCATGCAGCCCCGGTCATGGCTGAAACGGTTTGCCGGAAAAGATGCTCGTCGGGACTGGACGACCCGAAGCTTCTGTACCAACCTGGCTGTGAGATTAAGTTGGCGCAGCACAGTGGTCAAGCGACCGGGGCGGCGCGGGCGGCATCGGTGCCGCGAGGGTGTTGCACTGCAAGAACCTTTGCCCCGGCGGGAGAGGATTGACTTTGCCGTGGGGGTAGAGCAGATTTGGCGCGCGCGGCCGCGACGGTCGCAGCACTCATCCAAAGGGGAAGAAGAATGAAACGCAGAAAGTTTCTGAAGGCCGCAGGCGCGGGTGTCGCGGTAACCGGCCTTGCGGGAATTCTTGCCACGCACCGCGCGCCCGTATTCGCGCAGGCCAACACCATCCACATCCTGCGCTGGAACGATTTCGTCCCGGCTGCCGACAAGGTGCTGCGCGAAGTCTACGTGCCGGAAGTGCAAAAGGCGCTCGGCATCAAGTTGAACGTCGAGACGGTCAACGCCAACGACATCCCGGCGCGGGCCACCGCGGCGATCCAGTCGGGCAGCGGGCCCGACATCATCATGCTGCTCAACAACAATCCGCAGCTCTATGCCGCGGGATCAGTGGATGTGAGCGATGTCGCCGGGGAAGTCGGCAAGGCGCAGGGCGGCATTTACTCCCTGCCGAGGGCGATGTGCACGGTCGGCGGCAAGTGGGTGGCGATGCCCTGGGCGACGGTTCCGGCGCTGCTCGCGTACCGCAAGTCCTGGTTCGACGAAATCGGCGTCAAGGAATTTCCCAAGACCTGGGCGCAGTACCACGAGGCCGGAAAGAAGCTGAAGGCGGCAAAACGCCCGATTGGCCAGACGCTCGGCCACACCTTCGGTGACGCGCCGACTTTCGCCTATCCGCTGATGTGGTCCTACGGCGGCCAGGAAGTCGATGCCAAGGGCAAGGTAGTGCTCAATTCCAAGGAAACCGTCGCGTCGGTGCGTTTCATGACCCAGTTCTGGAAGGACGCGCACGACGAGGGCGGACTGGCCTGGGACGACAGCAACAACAATCGCTCTTTCCTCTCCGGCGACATCTGCGCGTCGCTGAACGGTGCCTCGATCTACGTCGCCGCGCTGAACGGCGCCGACAAGTTCAAGACCGAGAAGGGCGCGCCGCTGCATACCGACATCCTGCACGCGCCACTACCCGCCGGGCCCAAGGGGCAGTTCCCCTACCACACGGCGTTCACTCACATGGTGATGAAGTACACGAAGAACGCCAAGGGGGCGAAGGAATTCCTGCGCTGGGCGCACACGCCTGCGAACTACGAGAAGTGGATCGTG
>DASTTC010000557.1:0-4582 GCA_035760345.1 Burkholderiales bacterium
GCGGGAAAGGCATCCAGCGTTTCCGCGTCGACGTAGGCAAAGCGCGCCTGCCGCCGGACGGCGTCGATCGCCTTGAAGCGCCCCGCGGACACCAGCCAGGCGCGCGGGTTCTGCGGCACGCCCTCGCGCGGCCACTGCTCGAGCGCCGCGCGAAAGGCCTCCGCGAGCGCCTCCTCGGCGAGCTCGAAGTCCCCGAGCACGCGCACCAGCGTGGCGAACACGCGCCGCGACTCGGTGCGAAAAAGTGCGTCGAAATCGACCGTCACTGGGGCACAATACCAAGGATGGACTACGACACCCTGGTGCGGGGCGGCTCGGTCGTCGACGGCACGGGCGCTGCGGCGCGGCGGGCGGACATCGGGATCAAGGACGGCAAGCTCGCGGCGGTCGGTGCGCTCTCCGGGGCCGCGATGCGCACCCTCGACGCCTCCGGCCTCGTCGTCGCCCCCGGCTTCATCGACCCGCACACGCACTACGACGCCCAGATCTGCTGGGACGGCGCGACCACGCCTTCGTCCTGGCACGGCGTCACCACCGTGGTGATGGGCAACTGCGGCGTGGGCATCGCGCCCTGCAGGCCGCAGGCGCGCGAGATCGCGATGCGCGACCTGGTGAACGTGGAGGCGATCCCGTTCGAGGTGCTGGACGCGGGCATCACCTGGGACTGGGAGACGTTTCCGCAGTACCTGGACGCAGCCGCACGCCGCAAGTCGTCGCTGAATCTCGCCTTCCTCGCGCCGCTGACGCCGTTCCGGCACTACGTGATGGGCGAGGCGTCGATGGAGCGCGCGGCGAACGAAGAGGAGACGAGGAAGATCAAGGCGCTGCTCGGCGAAGCGATGGACGCGGGCGCCTTCGGCTTTTCCAGCACGCTGCTCAACCAGCACATGGGCTATGCCGGGCGGCCGCTCGCCTGCCGCAACGCGAGCCGCCAGGAGCTGCAGGCCTACTGCAACGTGCTGCGGGAAAAGGGCAAGGGCGCGATCGAAATCGCGATGACCAAGCAGATCGGGGTGATGGCCGACCCGGAGCTGGAGCTGCTGGATTTCATGCTCTCGGAAAGCGGGCGCCCGATCACGTTCATCGCCATGTTCGACCGCGACGACATATCGGAGGCGGTGCGTACTTCGCTCAGGAAGGCCGCGCCGATGATCAGGAAGGGAGCGCGGCCGCAGACCTCGCCCTTGCCGCTGACGCGCGAGATCAACATGCGCAACCCCTTCTCGTTCGCCGGCTTCCCGTCCTGGCAGCGCGTATTCGTGGACAAGTCGAAAGCGGCGCAGGCCGCGGTGTACCGCGACCCCAACTTCAGGAACGCCTTCCGGGAAGACCTGAAGCGCCCGGCGTCCTTCGGCAACTGGGCGAGAATCACGGTGCACGAAGTGAAGAGCCCGAAGTTGAAGCCGCTGGAAGGCAGGACGGTGGCCGAGGTCGCGGCGCAGCGCGGCACGGACGGCGTGGACGCGTTCCTCGACATCACGCTGGAAGACGACCTGGACAACGAATTCACCATGCAGTCGTACAACTCGCGGGTGGACCGCATGGCCGAAATCCTCAACAACCGCGACATGCTGCTGGGTCTGGGAGACGGCGGCGCGCACCTGGACATGCTGTGCGACTCGGGTTACCCGACCTATGTGCTGGGCACCTGGGTGAGGGAGAAGAAAGTGCTGACGCTGGAGGAAGCGGTGAGGCGGATGACGTCCGACCCGGCGGACTTCTTCGGCATTACGGACCGCGGCCGGATCGCCCCCGGCCTGGCGGCCGACCTCGTGCTATTCGATGCGAAGACCGTGGGCTCCGGCGGACGCCCCGAGCGCCTCTACGACCTCCCCGGCGGAGCGAAGCGCATGGTGATGCGCTCCCAAGGCATCCACATGACGCTGGTGAACGGCGAAGTCACCTGGGCCGACGGCAAGCTCACGGGCGCCGCCGCCGGCCAGGTGCTGCGCTCCTAGAGCGTCGCCTCGAACGCCTTCACCTCGCGCTCGTGGGTGGTCCAGAACGGCCGCGGCTTCTTGCCCTCGAGCAGGTCGGCGAGGATGCCCACGTGCGCAGCCCAGCCGCCGGCCACGCCACGGTTGATCCCGCCATCCGCCGGCAGCCGGTGCTGGATAGTGAGCAGGACTTCTTTTCCGCGCGCCTTGAGCTCGTAGACCACCTCCGAATCCTTGCCGTCCCAGTCCCAGGAGTGGGCAAGAAGGCGCATCGGCTCGAGGCGCGTGACGCGGCCCTCGAAGCGCTTGGTGCCGAAGTCCCGTGATTCCTCGGAGAGCTTGTCGTTCTCGAAAATGAGCTCGATCTTGCCGCCGACGCGCAGCTCGAACTCGCCGCCGGCGAGCCACTGGGCGCGCTTTTCCGACTCGACGAGGTAGGCCCACACCCGCTCGATCGGCCCGGGCAGCAGGCGCTCGAAGCGCAGGGTGGAGGGTTGGATCAGGGTGGCGATGGGATTCACGGCTTTCTCCTGGGTTTGACTGATTTGAGGGAAGTTTTCTGGGCGGCCGCGACGGCGTCCTCGGCGCGCAACGCCGCCTCCAGGCGATCCAGCCGCGAGGTCCAGAAGGCGCGCGCGCGCGCCATCCAGGCCGCGGCCTCGTCCATCGGCGCGGGATCGAGCGTGAGGAAATGGTCGCGCCCGGCGACGCGCCGGCGCACCAGCCCGGCGCGCTCGAGTATCCGGATGTGCTTGGAGACCGAGTTGAGCGAGATGTCGTAGGGCTCGGCGAGCTCGGTGACCCGCGCCTCGCCCTTGGACAGGCGTTGCAGGATGTCGCGCCGCGTCTCGTCGGCGAGGGCGACCAGGGTGTCGTCGAGGTCCATGGCGGCGACATTAACCCAAAAGGGTGAATGTCGCAAGCCCCCCCGGTACGCCTACTGCAGCGCCAGCTTCCCGCCGCTCATCCGCCCGCGGTACTCGCGCCCGCCGGCGCGAAATGTGACCTCGTCGCCGCGCACGCGCCCTTCGAGCGCATAGTCCGTGCCTCCGGCGCGCAGGGTGCCGTTGAGCATCTGGAATTTCTGCTTCAGCTCGAGCTCGCCGATCGGCAGCGCGTGCTTGCCCGCCACCTTCGCCGGCACGATCCACAGGTGCGCCGTGCACCAGTTGTCGCAGCCCGTTTCGGGCGCCATCGTCGCGGTCTCGTCCGGCATCCATTCGTCCATGCCGAAGGTGTTGGACACGATGCGCGTGCCGGGCTTCAACTCGAGGATCGCGGGACGCAGCTTCACGTTGATCGAGGGCAGCAGGAACATGGTGATCACGGTGGCCTCGGAAAAGTCGGTCTCGAACAGATCCGCCTTCCTGAATTCGGCCCTGACGGCGACGCCCGCCTGCGCCGCGTTCACGCGCGACAGTTCCACCATGCCCGCTTCGTACTCGATGCCCAGGGCGCGGGCGCCGCGCTTCGCCGCGGCGATCACGGTGCGCCCGTCGCCGGAGCCCAGGTCCATGACGAAGTCCTTGGACGTGACGCGCGCCATGTCGAGCATTTTCTCCACCAGCGCGTTGGAGGTCGGCACCCAAACGACGTCCTTGCCCCCCTGCCCGAACGCGGGCTCGTAGGTGGGGGTTTGCGCGAGCGCGCCGCTGGCGGCGAGGAGGAAGGCGAGCGCGAGGCGCGCGGCGGCGTTCACGTCAGGAGCTGCAGGAAAGCGCCGAGCATCCCGGCTTGTTGCGCGCCCACTCGGGGCGGCGCGCGGCGTAGACCTCGTTCCCGGGTTGCTCGTCGTACGGGCGCTCGAGCACCTGCATCAGTCTCTCGAGCACCGAGGCATCGCCCTGGGCCAGCGCGTCGATGGCCTGCTGCGCGAGGTAGTTGCGCGGCACGTACTTGGGATTGACGGCGTTCATGCCCGAGCGCTCGGGCGCGAGGGCGAGCCAGCGCCGCAACCAGGCTTCCAGCCGCGCCACGTGCTGCGCCGAGGGCTCGGCGTAGAACGCGGGCAGGAGCGGTGCCACGAGCGCGTCTTCGCGCACCGCGGCCAGGCCGCGGAAAAACAGCGTGAAGTCCGTTTCCACCGCGTTCAGGATCTGGAACATCTCCTGCACCAGCGCGTCTTCGCCCTCCAGCGACGCCATCCCGAGCTTCGCCGCCAGCGCCGCGGCGAAGCTCGACTGGTAAGTCTCGCCATACAGCTGCAGGCCCTCCTGCAGCTCGGCTTCGGGAATGATCGGCAGCACGGCCTCGGCCAGGCGCGCCAGGTTCCACAGCCCGATCTGCGGCTGGTTGCCGTAGCAGTAGCGCCGCGTCTCGTTATCGGTGGTGTTCGGCGTCCACGTCGGATCGTAGCCCTCGAGCCAGCCGTAAGGCCCGTAGTCGATGGTCAGGCCGAGGATCGACATGTTGTCCGTGTTCATCACCCCGTGCACGAATCCGAGGCGCATCCAGTCGCTCATCAGCCGCGCCGTGCGCCGGCACACTTCGAGGTACCAGTCCTTATAGGACAGGCCCGGGTAGTAGTGCCGGATGGTGAAGTCGAGCAGCTGCTGCAGCAGTTCCTGCTCTGCGTGCGCGGCGTGGATCTCGAAATTGCCGAAGCGCAGGAACGAGGGCGCCACGCGGCACACCACCGCGCCCGG
>DASTTC010000558.1:0-2667 GCA_035760345.1 Burkholderiales bacterium
CCGCCCGCGGGCGGCTTTTTTCATTCCGGCGGGGCGTCAGGCCTTGTTGATGTTCGAGGCCTGCTTGCCCTTGGGTCCCTGCACCACGTCGAAGCTCACCTTCATGCCCTCTTTGAGGGACTTGAAGCCCGCCATCTGGATGGCGGAGAAATGCGCGAACAGGTCCTCGCTGCCGTCGTCCGGCGTAATGAAGCCGTAGCCTTTCGCGTCGTTGAACCACTTCACGGTGCCTGTCGCCATTGCCGCTTTCCTCGGTAGGTTGGATAACGCCGGGCGCCACGCCCGGGCCATGCTTGAAACTCGCGACCCCGCCGCCTTTTCCCGCTGGCGCGACAGACAGCCTGAATCCCAACACAAGGCGGCTTCTACCCGCCTTCCCAGGCACAGTCAAGACCCCTTGGATGCCGCATTGCACACAGGAATTACATTGATTAGGATAGCTCCGAGAGGGCGGATAATCTCTCGGAGAATCACATCATTGCACTCATTTCAGCAGACGGCATGGAGCGCGGAACCGAGAGCGTCCAGGGTATGTCCGAATGGATTGAGCTTGGCAGCGACACTTAACCGGCATGGCGCAGTTCAAGGACGACACGCTGCTCGAGGCGCAGCGGACCAAGCTGCAACCGCCGCCGATGTTCAAGGTTATGCTGCTGAACGACGACTTTACGCCAATGGAGTTTGTGGTGCTGGTACTGCAGAAGTTCTTCGCCATGACCCGCGAGCGCGCCACCCAGGTGATGCTGAAGGTGCATCGCGAGGGCATCGGGGTGTGCGGCGTGTATCCTCACGACATTGCCAACACCAAGGTGCAGCAGGTGGCGGCGTTTGCGCGCCGGCACCAGCACCCGCTACAGTGCGTGATGGAGGAAACGTAGCATGATCGCCCAAGAGCTCGAAGTCAGCCTGCACATGGCGTTCGTCGAGGCGCGCCAGAAGCGGCACGAGTTCATCACCGTCGAACACCTGCTGCTGGCGCTGCTGGACAACCCGACCGCCGCCGAGGTGTTGCGCGCCTGCGGCGCCAACCTGGAGGAGCTGCGCAAGAGCCTCTCCCAGCACGTCGCCGAGCAGACGCCGCGCATCGCCGCCGACCGCGAGGTCGATACTCAGCCGACCCTGGGTTTCCAGCGCGTCATCCAGCGCGCCATCCTGCATGTGCAGTCCTCGGGCAAGAAGGAAGTGACCGGCGCCAACGTGCTGGTGGCGATCTTCGGCGAGAAGGACTCGCACGCGGTCTACTTCCTGCAGCAGCAGGGCGTGACGCGCCTTGATGTCGTCAATTACATCTCGCACGGCATCACCAAGACGCCGCAGCAGCACACCGGCAAGGCCGAGCAGGAGGCGGGCGAAGAGACCCAGGCCGAACCGTCCAACAGCCCGCTCGACAATTACACGCAGAACCTGAACGCGCTGGCGCTGGCCGGCAAGATCGATCCGCTCATCGGCCGCGAGCGCGAACTCGAGCGCGTCATCCAGACCCTGTGCCGCCGGCGCAAGAACAATCCCCTGCTGGTGGGCGAGGCCGGCGTCGGCAAGACCGCCATCGCCGAGGGCCTGGCGCGCAGGATCGTGGAGCAGAACGTGCCCGAGTTGCTGGCGCGCAGCACGGTGTACGCGCTCGACATGGGGGCCCTCCTCGCCGGCACCAAGTACCGCGGCGACTTCGAGCAGCGGCTCAAGGCGGTGCTGAAGCAGCTGGTGGACAACCCCAATGCCGTACTGTTCATTGACGAGATCCACACCGTGATCGGCGCGGGCGCCGCGTCCGGCGGCACGCTCGATGCGTCCAACCTGCTCAAGCCCGTGCTCTCCACCGGGCAGCTGAAGTGCATCGGCGCCACCACCTACAACGAGTACCGCGGCGTGTTCGAAAAGGACCATGCGCTGTCGCGCCGCTTCCAGAAGATCGACGTGGTCGAGCCCTCCGTGGACGAAACGGTGGAGATCCTCAAGGGCCTGAAGACGCGCTTCGAGGCCCACCACAGCGTCAAGTACACCGCCACCGCGCTCACCTCGGCGGCGGAGCTCTCGGCGCGTTTCATCAACGACCGCCACCTCCCCGACAAGGCGATCGACGTGATCGACGAGGCGGGTGCGGCCCAGCGCATCGCGCCGAAGAACAAGCAAAAGCGCGTCATCGGCAAGGGCGAGATCGAGGACATCGTCGCCAAGATCGCGCGCATCCCGCCGCGCAGCGTCTCCAACGACGATCGCGGCGCGCTGGCCAAGCTCGACCGGGACCTCAAGGCCGTGGTGTTCGGCCAGGACCCGGCCATCGACGCGCTCGCCTCGGCCATCAAGATGGCGCGCTCGGGCCTCGGCAATCCGCAGAAGCCCATCGGCAGCTTCCTGTTTTCCGGACCCACCGGCGTCGGCAAGACGGAAGTCGCGCGGCAGCTCGCGTATTGCATGGGCATCGAACTGATCCGCTTCGACATGTCGGAATACATGGAGCGCCACGCGGTGAGCCGGCTGATCGGCGCGCCGCCGGGCTACGTCGGCTTCGAGCAGGGCGGCCTGCTGACCGAGGCGATCACCAAAAAGCCCTACGCCGTGCTGCTGCTCGACGAGATCGAGAAGGCGCATCCGGACATTTTCAACATCCTGCTGCAGGTGATGGACCACGGCACGCTCACCGACAACAACGGCCGCAAGGCAGACTTC
>DASTTC010000559.1:0-3761 GCA_035760345.1 Burkholderiales bacterium
TGCCCACCGAGCCCGGCCCGGAGAGCGGGAAGGTGAGCGGGTTCTTCGTCTGGTAGACGTAGCGCAGGAGCGACTTCAGCTCCTCCATCATGTCGACGAAGATCGGATCGAGGTAGCCGATCGCCGGCTGGCTCATGGTGGTGAGCACGCGCGGATGGATCTCCGTAGGCCCGGGGCCCATCAGCGTGCGCTGGGGCGGGTGGAAGGAGGTGATGCGCTTGGACGGGGCGTACTGGGTCATGGCGGAGTTCTCCGGGGAAATGCCGAAGGGGGCGTCGTCCGGGCGCGATTTCACGCGCACCGGGTTCTTGGCACCGGCTTCGTCGAGGATATCGAGAGCGCTGATGCGGCCCTGGGTGACGCGCTCGACCTCGGCGGCCCAGCGCGCCGGCACATAGCCGGTCTTCACCCAGTTGTGCACGACTGCGCGGTCGAGCTGGAACGCGCGTGCGACGTCGGCCTGGGTGCCGAAGACGTCGACCAGCCGCTCCGCGCAGTTCATCGTGGAGCGGAGTCTAGTCTGTCAAATTCAATTTGACAAGCGGGTATCTGCGCGCCTAGTCCGACTGCGGCGCGGCCTGCGCTTCGCCGAACCCGCGCGCGAATCCGACCCGCCCGGCGAGCGGCAGCTTGATCGCCGGCGGCCACGGATCGACGCCGAAGCTCAAGCCGAGCAGGTTCACTTCCACCCCTTCCACCAGTCCCGCGGTGGCGCCGAACAGGCCCGCCACGGAGAACTGCACGCCGCGCCCGCTCGGCGCAAGCGCGAACACGCCGCCCGGCAGGTAGTCCTTGCCGATGGCGGTGGAGGGCAGGTCGGCTTCCAGCTCCGGCACGGCGCGAGTGATCCACGCGGTGAAGGTGTTCGAGTTCGGGCCCGGCCAGGCGCGATACTCGGCGGCGAACGGGTAACTGTGCGCCGCGGCTTCGATGCGCGGGATGAGCGGCTCGGCCGCGGCGCCGCGCACCTCGGCGTAGAGCTCCGGTGCGTTGCCGAACCAGCGCGCGTCCGGCTCGCGCGCGCGGATCGACAACGCGCTGTCGCTGTAGCGCAGGCGCCAGCCGATCACCTCGTACACCGTGTATTCCCCGGCGCGCGGCGGCTTCACCGCGATCCAGGTGTGCACGCCGAACAGACCCCGCATGCCGACCGCTCGCGCGCCGTAGACCTGCACCACGGCCTCGGGCGTGGCCGCCGGGTCGGGCGCGAGGCCGACGGGTTCGTGGCTCGCCGTGCGCCAGTCGTTGTCCATGCGCGCGAACGCGCCCGCGCCGATGGCGAGCACGAGGGCGACGAATCCGGCAGTGAGCACGTGCTTTCGCCTCAAGCCTTTGCCCTCGACTCGCGCCAGAGGTCGAGCTTTTCCTGGATCACGCGGTCGGAGTAGCTGAACAGCACCGCGTCCTCGAACGCCTCGTGCGTGTGCGCCATCCAGCTCGGCGCGACGAAGATGTCGTGCGGGCCCCACTCGAAAGTCTCGCCGCCGATCGCGCTGCGACCCCTGCCTTCCACCACGGCAAACACCGCGCTGTCGGTGGAGCGGTAGGGCGCCGACTGGAAGCCCTTCGGCAGGAGCTGCAGCCAGGTGGACATCGTCGGCATCGCCCAGCCGCCGTGCAGCGGGTTGATGTACTTCATCTTGTAGGCGTGGCAGGCGTCCGGGGCGCGCGTGCGCGACAGCGAATCGAGCGACTCGCGCGACTTGCGGTAGGGGTAATTGAAAATCGGCGAGGTCTGCGAGCGGTGCGTCGAATCGACCGGCACGAGGTTGTTGCCGAACTCCGCCGGCGCCGCGCCCTCCGGGCGCTCGAGCGGGTGCGCCTTGCCGCCGAGGTCCTCGCGAAAGCTCGCCGCGAGCAGGTTGACGACGTGCATGTCCAGACCATCCAGCCACACCATCGGCCCCTCGCCCTGGTGGCCGTGGTCGTGCCAGGTCCAGGAAGGCGTGATCACGAAATCGCCCGGCGCCATCGTCGTTTTCTCGCCCGCCACCGCGGTGAACGCGTTCTTGCCCTCGATGATGAAACGCAGCGCCGAAGCCGTATGCCGGTGCGCCGGCGCGATCTCGCCCGGCAGGATGATCTGCAGGCCGGCGAAGAGGCTTTGCGTGATGCGCGACTGTCCGGGCAGGCCCGGGTTCTCCAGCACCATCACGCGCCGCTCGGCCTCGGCCGCGCCGATCAGCTCGCAGGCCTCCATCAGGTGCGGGCGCACCTCGGCGTAGCGCCAGAGCGCGGGCAGCGCGCGCGTCGCGGGCGTCTCGGTGACCAGCCCGTGCAGCACGCGCCACAGCGGCGCGAGGTTGTGCTGCTTGGCGCGCCCATAGAAATCCTTGCGGCCTGCTTCGGCGGCGAGGTTCACGGTGGGCACGATGCCCTCCAGTTCCTGGGCTTCGCGGCTCGCGCTCTCAACCGGCTTCATCGCTCGCTCCCAAGTGAGAAATCGAACAGGTTGCGGTCCAACAGCTGCGAGGGCCGCACGTCGCCGAGCGCGCGCAGGATCGATTCCGCGCGCCCGGGATGCTGCTTTTCCCACTGGCGCAGCATGTCGCCCACCACGCGCCGCTGCAGGTGCTCCTGCGAGCCGCACAGGTTGCACGGGATGATCGGAAAACCCTTTTCCTCCGAGTACGCCGAGAGGTCGTCCTCGCGCACGTAAGCGAGCGGGCGAATCACCACGTGCCGGCCGTCGTCGGAGCGCAACTTGGGCGGCATGGCTTTGAGCTTGCCGCCGAAGAAAAGGTTCAGGAAGAACGTCGCCAGGATGTCGTCGCGATGGTGCCCGAGCGCGATCTTGGTGGCGCCGAGCTCGCCCGCGACGCGATACAGCACGCCGCGGCGCAGCCGCGAGCACAGCGAACACATCGTCTTGCCCTCGGGCAGCACGCGCTTCACGATCGAGTAGGTGTCCTGCTCCACGATGCGGTAGGGCACGCCCAGTTTGTCGAGGTAAGCCGGCAGGATGTGCCCGGGAAACCCGGGCTGCTTCTGGTCGAGGTTGACCGCGATCAACTCGAAGGCGATGGGCGCCTTCTCGCGCAGGGCCATCAGCACCTCGAGCAGGGCGTAGCTGTCCTTGCCGCCCGACAGGCACACCATCACGCGATCGCCCGCCTCGATCATGCCGAAATCGGCGATCGCCTCGCCCACCTGGCGCCGCAGGCGCTTGGCGAGCTTGCCCGCCTCGTAGGCTTGCTTGCGGGTGTCCGTGTGCAGGGTGACGACGTTCATCGCAGGGCTCACAGGAAGGCGGAACGCCCGCCGTCCACCGCCAGCACCTGGCCGGTGACGAAGGACGCCACGCACAGGAAGTGTACCGCCTGCGCCACTTCGTCCGGCGTGCCGGTGCGCGCTAGCGGCGTGCTGGCGACGACGCGCTCGCGCTCGCCCGGCTCGAACTGGCCGTCCTCGGGCCAGGCGATGGCCCCGGGCGCGACCGCGTTCACGCGCACCGCGGGCGCGAGCTCGAGGGCGAGCGAGCGCGTCAGCGCGACCAGGCCCGCTTTCGCGACGCTATACACCACGTAGCCCTTCAACGGGCGCTCGGCGTGGATGTCGGCGATGTTGACGATGGCGCCGCCGGCGAGCGCGAGATGCGGCGCCGCGGCTTGCGCGAGAAACAGCGGCGCGCGCAGATTCGAGCCCATCAGCTCCTCCCAGTGGCTCGATTCGATCTCGCCGAGGTGCGTGGGGTAGAAGGCCGAAGCGTTGTTGACGAGGAAATCCAGGCGCGCGTAGCGCTGCAGCGCGGCGCCCACCAG
>DASTTC010000560.1:0-2016 GCA_035760345.1 Burkholderiales bacterium
AACTTCACCCTCGTCCGCAACGGCACCTGCATGAAGTGCGACACGTGCGGCGCGACGACGGGGTGCAGCTGATTGATCCGGAGAGTCTCCAGACCTAGGTTAAGGCCTGGAGACCGCGACCAGCATGGCAACCAAGCAAATCAAAGAATGTGAGTGTAATACCAGGTCTCTGAGAGCGTGACTCGGGGGTGGATTCCCGAAGTGCTGCGGATCTGATTCAACATGGCGGACGAGGAGGTTCGCCATGCCTATTCCGCTTCGGTCCGACTTCGATGCGGCGCAACTGCGCGGGGTTGCAAGGAGGACGAAGGACGCGCCGCAGGCGCGGCGTCTTTTGGCGCTGGCGGCGATCTATGACGGAGCGACGCGCACGCAGGCGGCGGCGATTGGCGGTGTGACGCTGCAGATCGTGCGGGACTGGGTGGTGAAGTTCAACGCCCGCGGGCCCGATGGTCTCATCGACCGCAAGGCGCCCGGGCAGCCCTCGCGGCTCAACGACACGCACCGGGCGGCGCTGGCGACGATGATCGAGAGCGGGCCGATGCCGGCGGTTCACGGCGTCGTGCGGTGGCGTCTGATCGATCTGTGCCAGTGGCTCTTTGAGGAGTTCCGGATCACGGTGGCCAAGCAGACCTTGAGCCGGGAGCTGCGGGGCATGGGCTATCGCAAGCTGTCGGCGCGGCCGCGTCACCACGCTCAGGCCGAGGGAGCGGTCGAGGATTTTAAAAAAGCTTCCCGGCGCGCCTGGACGAGATCGCGCGCGAGAAGGGCGTCGCTGCGGACCGGATAGAGGTCTGGTTCGCGGACGAGGCGCGCATCGGCCAGAAGAACAAGATCACGCGGCGGTGGGCCCGGCGGGGTACGCGGCCCTCGGCGCCATACGATCAGCGCACGGCCTCAACCTACATCTTCGGCGCCATCTGCCCGAGCGAGGGCAAGGGAGCTGCCCTGGTCCTGCCGGCCTGCAACACCGAAGCCATGAACCTGCACCTGGCCGAAATCGCAACCGAGGTGGCGCCGGGAGCTCATGCCGTGCTCCTCATCGATCAGGCCGGATGGCACCTCTCGAGCCGGCTCGTCGTGCCGCCAAACATCACCCTCGTGGCGCTCCCACCCAAGTGCCCCGAGCTCAACCCCGTTGAGAACGTCTGGCAGTTCATGCGCGACAACTGGCTCTCGAACCGCATCTTCACGTCCTACACCGATCTCCTCGACCACTGTTGCGAAGCTTGGAACAAGCTCATCAATCAGCCATGGACCATCATGTCTGTCGGCCTCCGCCACTGGACATATCGGTCCTGATCATCGGGACTCGGTATAAAGCGTGCCGTTGCGACGGCTCGCCAGGATGTAGACGTAAGCGCGCGGTTGCATCGGAGAACCATATTGGGCTTCGCAAGTCGTCGGCTGGGTCCCGGACTGCCTTCCGCTTCGCTGCAGGCATCCGGGAAAGGGGAATTTTGTTGTAAGCTGCCAGGATGCTGACGCTCGTCAAGAATAAGCGCGAGCAACGCGAGGCCCTGCGCCGGATCAAGGACTGGACGCGCGAGCGCTTCGGGTTGGCTGAGGATGCGACGATCCTGGTGACCGAGATCGCCTGCGCGGTGCCAGGCTGCCCGCCGGTCGACACCGTCGTCGCTTTCTGGACGGAGGGTGACCGGCGCCACCATTTCAAGGTCTTCAAGCCGGCGGCGGAGGTGGTCGAGGACGACCTGCCGCCGCGCTGGATGAGAGACCGCCTGATCGAAGACGACGTGTTCGGTTGCCCGTGCTGCTGAGCGCGCATGCCATTCGTCGCCGAAGCAGCGTGGATGGCAGAAGTGATGGGTGGCTATCCAGCCCCAGCGGCGTTACTCAAGAATTCCAGCACCCGCGACGGCACATTGTGCTCCGTCTGCTCCGCAACTGGCACGTCCCAATACTCGGATCGCGGCAGGCACTCTTCCAGGTAGCGCGCCGCCGAGGTGCCGTGGAAATTGTCGTGGCCGGGAATGATGAGGGCGGGGATGTCGAGGC
>DASTTC010000561.1:0-6575 GCA_035760345.1 Burkholderiales bacterium
GCTTCAGGTATTGCTTCAAGACGCCGTGCCTCGCGGCGGCGACGGCAGCCATCATCTGGTCGGAACCGATGGCGATGATGCGGTCGGTGGCGCTGAAGGGGATGGGCTGGGCGCCGAGCTTCCCCGACGCGTAGGCGTCCATGGCCTGGACGATGTTTCCCACGAAGGCGCGGTCCTGCGAACGGCGCGGCGGGAAGCCGGGCGCCTCGTCGCAGCACCAGACGACGACGTCGGAGGCGGCCTCGATGTCCTCGATGCGGTAGCGGTCGCCGAGGTGCTTGTAGCCGGCGAAGTAGACGACCTTGGAGCCGGCGGCGCGAAGCGCCCGGCCGATTGAAAAAAGTACCGCGTTTCCAAGGCCCCCTCCAGCAAGCACGACTTTTTCGCCACGCGGAATCTCGGTAGGCGTACCGGTCGGGCCCATCAGGATCACAGGCTCGCCCGGCTGTAGGTAGGCGAGCAGGTCGGCCGAGCCGCCCATCTCCAAAGCGATCACGGAAATAAGTCCCTTGTCGCGGTCCACCCAGGCGCCGGTTAACGCGAGGCCTTCCATGGCGAGCGTGGTTCCAGGCACGTGCAGCGCGAACGCCTCGAAGTTCTGCATGCGGTAGAACTGGCCGGGCCGAAAGCGCCGCGCGGCAACTGGCGCGCGCAGCACGACCTCGATGATGGCGGGAGTCAGGCGCCGCACCTCGTGTACCACCGCGCGCAGGTCCCGGTTCAGGCCGCCGAGAAAGGCAGCATCGTCCATCGACGAGGACGGCGCTGTCCGCGACAAGACCCGGCTCACAACCGGGTAGCCCTGCTTGGCGCCGCCCATCGCTTTCACCACGTTGCCGAAGTAGGACGGGTGCAGGTCGCCGAAAAAGCTCATGAAGCGCCCGTCCGCATGCCGATGCAGCAGCACTTCCGGCAGCGCGGGCTTCGAGGTGTGGCGCTCGGGTCTCACCGGCGCGCCGCTTTCGTCGCAGGCGAGGAAGTACTTCCCGTCCAGCGCCAGGCTCACGCCTTCCTCGCGTGCGAGCACCGTGTTGGGCTGCGTGCCCGCGGCGATGAGCACCGATCTCGCGGGAAGCGTGATGCCGTCCTGAAACACCACTGCGCTTGCGTGCCCGTGCGCGTCAACCTCGATGCGCTGCGGCGTGAGACCCTCGCGGAAGACGATGCCTTCCTCGAGCGCCTTGGCGACCTCTTCGTGGTTGAGGGTGTAGGACGGGCTGTCGACCAGGCGCCGGCGGTAGGCGATGGTCGAGCCGCCCCAAGACTGGAGCAATCCCAATCTCTGCTCGGGCGTCACCTCGCGCAGCGCCCGCGCGTGCCGTAGGAACTCCTGCGCGATCTCGCGCTCCTCGGCATTCCAGGCGGGTTTTTGTTCCAGCGCCTCGTACCGTTGGAGGAACTTTTCCACCTGTACCGCGTAGTAGGCGAGGGATTCGGTAGCGGTATCGATGGCGGTGAGACCGCCGCCGATCACCACGATGGGCAGGCGGATCTGCAGGTTGGCGATCGACTCGCGCTTCGCCGCGCCGGTGAGTTGCAGCGCCATGAGAAAGTCCGACGCTGCGCGCACGCCGCGCGCGAAACCATTCGGGATGTTCTCCAGCACGGTCGGGCGCCCCGCACCGGCGCACAGCGCGATGTGGTCGAACCCGCTCGCGAAGGCTTCCTCGATGGTCAGCGTACCGCCGAAGCGCACGCCGCCGAACATGGCGAACTGGCGCCGGCGCTCGAGCAGCAGGCGCACGATCTTGAGGAAATTCTTGTCCCAGCGCACCGTGATGCCGTATTCGGCGACCCCGCCAAAGCCCGCCATCGCGCGGCTCTCGAGGGGCTCGTGCAGTTCGTTCAAGTCGCGCACCGGCCGGAACGAAACGCGCTGCCCGAGCGGATCGACGCCCGAGATCGACGCCTGCAGTGGCTCGATCTTCAGCCCGTCGATACCGACCACGGTGTGGCCGTCGTTCATCAAGTGATGCGCGATGGAAAAACCCGCGGGACCGAGGCCCACCACCAGCACGCGCCGACCGCTCGGCGCCTTCGGGTACGGCCGGCGCAGGTCGAGGGGATTCCAGCGCGTGAGCAGCGAGTAAATCTCGAAACCCCACGGCAGTTCGAGCACGTCCTTCAGCGTTCGCGTCTCGGCCTGCGGAATGTCGACCGGATCCTGCTTCTGGTAGATGCAGGCCTTCATGCAGTCGTTGCAGATGCGGTGCCCGGTCGCCGCGACGAGCGGGTTGTCCACGGCGATCATGGCGAGCGCGCCGATCGGCTGGCCACGCGACTTCACCAGGTGGAACTCGGAAATCTTCTCCTCAAGCGGGCAGCCGGCGAGCTCGACGCCGAACACCGTCTTCTTGTAGCCCGCGGCGGGCGCCTTTTCTTTCAGGCCCTTGGAGCAGGAATCCTTGCCCTGCTCGTGGCACCAGATGCAGTAGTTCGCCTGGTCGAGAGCCCCCGTGAGGTCCGTGCCGGGATCGGTGAGCGCAAAGCCCTGGCGATGGCGCGTCTCGGGCGCCACCGGGATCAGGCGCATGAAGTCGAGCTTGTGCGGCACCTTGAAAAGCACGCCTGCCTTGTGCTTCGCGCGTCCTTCCGGCGTTGTTACCGCCCAGGCCGCGTAGCGGGCGGCGCCCTCGAGCCGCGCGGCGTTCGCCGCTTCGTCCTTCTGCCACTCGGTGACCTGGCGCGCATAATCGAGCTCGCTCGCAAACGCGTATCCGTCCGGTGTCGCATCTTCCGGCTTCACCTTGTGCAAGGCCCGGCGCTGCACGAACAGGCGCTTCACCGAGTAAAGCGGCGCGAGTTCGTGGTGCCGTGCGGCCAGCGCCTGCGCCTCGGCTTCGATGCCGAACAAGCGAGCAAGGAAATCCTCCAGGTGCGGCGCGAGCGCGATGAGGAGCTCGGACTCGTCCTTGCCCGTCAGCGGCGCCGCACGCGCGGCTTCCAGCCGTGCGCGCAGGCCGGCGTCGGCTTGTGCAACAAACTGCAGGAACGCCGCATCGAGGCGCACCAGGCCGTCCCTGGCGTAGAGATCCTCGAATGAAATTCCGAAGTGCAGGCGCAGCGTCATCGAGGGCGTGAATTATAATCGCGCCACTGCACGCACCGAGGGGCATATGCTTATCAAGAACAGTGTTTTCCTGATCACCGGCGGCGCCTCCGGCTTGGGCGCGGCAACCGCGCAGATGGCCGTTGAAAACGGCGGCAAGGTGGTGATTGCCGACCTGCAGGTCGAGCTGGGCGAGAAGCTGGCCAAGGAGATTGGCGGGCGTTTCGCGAAATGCGACGTGACCTCCGAAGCCGATGGCAAGGCGGCAGTCGCCCTGGCGGTGAAGGAGTTCGGCGGCGTGCACGTGCTGGTCAATTGCGCGGGCATCGGCACCGCGGAGCGCACCCTGGGCAAGGACGGTCCGCACAACCTCGCGCACTTCACTCGCGTGATCACCATCAACCTGATCGGCAGCTTCAACATGATCCGGCTCACCGCCGACGCGATGGCGAAGGCCGGCCCGAATGCCGCGGGCGAGCGCGGCGTGATCATCAACACGGCGTCCGTCGCCGCGTACGACGGGCAGATCGGGCAGGCCGCCTACTCGGCGTCCAAGGGCGGTATCGTCGGCATGACGCTGCCCATCGCGCGCGACCTCTCGCGCAACGGCATCCGCGTGTGCACCATCGCGCCGGGCATCTTCGAGACGCCCATGCTGCTCGGCATGCCCAAGGACGTGCAGGACGCGCTGGGCAAGATGGTGCCGTTCCCGCCGCGCCTCGGCAAGCCCGTGGAATACGCGCAACTGGCGCGCGCCATCATCGAGAACGAGATGATGAACGGCGAGACCATCCGCCTGGACGGCGCCATCCGCATGGCGCCCAAATAGCCACGCTAACGGGCGGACGGCGGCAGCGGCTGCTCGCGCAACTCGGCCTTGTAGCGCCTGGAGCGCTCGACGTAGCCGTCGGCCACCCCAAGCAGCGCGGCGCGCTCTTCGGGCTTCAACTCCCGCACGATCTTGCCGGGGGAGCCCAGCACCAGCACGCCATCGGGAATCTCCTTGCCTTCGGCGATCAGCGTGTTGGCGCCGATGAGCGTGCCCTGGCCGATGCGCGCGCCGTTCATCACCACACTGTTGATGCCGACGAGGCTGCCATCGCCGATGCTGCAGCCATGCAGCATCACCTTGTGGCCGATGGTGACGCGCTTGCCCAACGTCAGGGGAAACCCAGGGTCCACGTGCAGCACGGACCCGTCCTGCACGTTGGTCGCCTCGCCGATGACGACCACGTCGTTCTCGGCGCGGATCACGACCTGGAACCAGATGTTGGCGTCGGCTTCGAGCGTAATCGCGCCGACGAGCGTCGCGTCGTGCGCGATGTAATGGTGCGCGCCGCGCAGCACTACCTGCTGGTCGCCGATCGAATAAAGGGGCATGGGAAGGCCGCTATGATACCGGCTGGAGCCCGGGCATGAGAGTCGCAGTCCTCGGTGCGGGAGTCATTGGCGTCACCAGCGCCTGGTACCTGGCGCGCGCCGGCCACGAGGTGACGCTGGTGGACCGCCAGGCGGGCGTCGGCCTGGAGACATCGTTCGCCAACGGCGGGCAGGTCGCCGCGGGTCACGCCGAGCCCTGGGCCAAGCCCTCGGTGCTGCCGAAAGTGCTGCGCTGGCTGGGGCGCGAGGATGCGCCGTTGCTGTTTCGGCCGCGCGCCGACCTGCGCCAATGGGCCTGGGCGCTGCGCTTCGCCGTGGAATGCATGCCGGAACGCTTCGAGCGCAACACGCGCCAGCTTGCGGGCCTCGCGCGCTACAGCCGGGACTGCCTGTCCGAGCTGCGCGCCGACACCGGCATCCAATACCATCGCGTGGCCCGCGGCATCCTGCATTTCTGCACGGCGCAGGCCGATTTCGACGCGCTGGCGGCGCACGCGCAGCAGATGCGCCGCCTGGGCATCGCGCGTGAAGTGAAATCGGCGGCTGCATGCATAGCGCTCGAGCCGACGCTCGCCACTTCGCAAGTCAAGGTTCTCGGAGGCGTCCACGCCCCCGAGGACGAGTCGGGGGATGCGCACCTGTTCACCGAGCACCTCGCGCGGCTCGCCGCCTCCCAAGGGGTTCGCTTCATCGGCAATTCGCCGATTGATTCGTTCGAGGTCGCGGGCGATCGCGTGCTGGGCGCGCGCGCCGCAGGTCAATGGATCGAGGCCGACGCGTTCGTCGTTTCACTGGGCAGCTACAGCCCGCTGCTGCTTGCGCCACTGGGAATCTCGATTCCCGTGTATCCCCTGAAGGGCTATTCGATCACGCTTACGTTGCCCCCCGGGCTCGCGGCGCAAGCGCCCACCGCCAGCCTCACCGACGAAGCGCACAAGCTTGTGATGTCCAGGTTCGGCGATCGGCTGCGCTGCGCGGGCACCGCCGAACTGACAGGCTACGATACGTCGATCAACGGGGTGCGCTGCGCGGCAATCCTGAAGCGCGTGCAGGAGCTGTTTCCCGGGCTCTCAGGCGCGGGCCAGCCGGTGCTTTGGGCGGGCCTGCGACCGGCGACGCCGAGCAACGTGCCGATCATCGGACGCACGCGCTACGCCAACCTGTATCTGAATACCGGGCATGGCACGCTCGGCTGGACGCTCGCCGCGGGTTCCGGGCGCGCGCTGGCCGAGCTCGTGTCGGGAAGGAGGCCGGACGTGGATTTCGCGTTTCGCCGGACATGAAGCAGAGCGAATCGCTGTACGTCGACGTGCGCGGCCTGCGCTACCACGTGCGCCGCTGGCCGGGGAACGCCGCTCGCCGCGTGGTGATGCTGCATGGTTGGATGGACGTTTCGGCATCGTTCCAGTTTCTGGTCGACGCGCTCAAGGCTGACTGGGACGTCTACGCCCCCGACTGGCGTGGCTACGGCCTGACGCAGTGGGGCAAGTCCGATTGCTACTGGTTTCCGGACTACCTCGCGGACCTGGACACGCTGCTCGAGAGGTTGCACGCCGAGGCGCCCGTCAACCTCTTGGGCCACAGCCTGGGCGGCAATGTCGCCTGTCTCTATGCGGGCGTGCGCCCGGCGCGCATCCGGCGCCTCGTCAATCTCGAAGGCTTTGGCATGACGGTGACGCAACCGGACCAGGCGCCGACGCGCTACGCGCGCTGGCTCGACGAACTGCGCGCCGGTACCGGCTTTCGGCCCTACGCCAGCTTCGAGGCGCTCGCCGAGCGGCTGCAGCAGGGCAATCCGCGACTGACACGCGAGCGTGCAAGCTTCCTCGCGCGACATTGGGGGCATGAGAACTCGCAAGGTCAGGTAGCGCTGCGAGGCGATCCGGCGCACAAGATTGTCTATCCGGTGCTGTATCGCTACGAGGAGGCCAGGGCGTGCTGGCGTGAGGTAACCGCGCCCACGCTGTGGGTGGACGCATCCGAGTCCAAAGGCCTGGCGCGCGTCGGCCTCGACGCAGCACAGTACGCCGAGCGCCGCGCGTCGTTCCGGAACCTGCGCTACGCTACGCTGTCCGACGCGGGCCACATGCTGCATCACGACCAGCCCGAGACGCTGGCGCAGCTCATCGAAGAATTTCTCGAGCTC
>DASTTC010000562.1:0-9141 GCA_035760345.1 Burkholderiales bacterium
CGCGCTGCCGATGTCGGAGATGGTGGGCGCGGGGGACTACCTCACGGCGTCGCTGCGCACCTCGGAGGTCGCCGCCCTGGTGATCATCTTCGTCGAGGCGACCATGGGCCTGTTTCTCATGGAGACGCTGCGCATCACGCACCTGTTCCCGCGCATCCACAGCCTGTCCGAGGTGATGCGCAAGCGCATGATGTGGGCCTCGTTCGTGCTGCTGCTGATCCTGGCGGGGATCGAGGCGGCGCTCGCGCTGATGCGTGACATGCTGATCGCCGACAAGCAGGCGCTGCTGCAGTCGCTGGCCGCGACGCAGGCCCACGTGGCGGACGGCTGGCTGACGGCCATTCCGACCGCCGGGCAGATGCTGCTCGGCTTCATCCTGCCCTTCGCCCTCGCCTTCGTCGCCATCCCGCTGGAGTCCTTCATCAATTCGGCGCGCACGGTCGGCGGCGCCGCGCTGGTCATCCTGGCGCGTGCCCTGGCAGTGCTGCTGCGCGTGGCGGGGAACTTCCTGCGCCAGCTGTCGAAGGTGCTCATCACGCTCTACGACATCTTCATCGTGCTGCCGCTCCTGGCGGAGCGCTGGGTGAAGACCTCGCGGGTGCCGCCGGTGCGCACCGGCCGCGCGGACCTCGAACTGGGAGAACGCTCATGAGGCGGCGCTCGTTTCTCGTTTCGGTCCCGCTGCTGGGGCTCGCGCAGGCGCTGGGGTGCACGGACCCGCGCAGCCATGCGCATGGGGTATACCTGCTCGTGGACACCTCCGGCACCTATGCCGAGGAGATCGGCAAGGCGCAGCTCATCGTCAACTATCTGCTCGGCTCGCTGCAGCCCGGCGATTCGCTGGCCGTCGCGCGCGTGCGCAGCCGCAGCTTCAGCGAAAAGGACATCATCGCCAAGGCGACCTTCGACCAGCGGCCGTCGCAGGCCAACGCGCAAAAGCGCGTGCTGAAGGAGCGGGTCGAGGCATTCGCCGCCACTGCGCGCGGCAGTGCCAATACCGACATCACGGGCGGCCTCATCCAGGGAGCGTTGTTCCTGAAAGAGACGGGCGCCGGCAGGAAGACCATCCTCATTTTCTCCGACATGCAGGAGGAGCTGGACAAGTCCACTCAGCGCGACTTTCCCATCGACCTGCACGACATCCGCGTGGTCGCGGTGAACGTGGTGAAACTGAGGACCGACAACCTCGATCCCCGGCTCTACCTGGGGCGGCTGGAGGGGTGGCAAAAGCGCGTGAAAGCCGCCGGCGCGCGCGAGTGGCGCGTGATCAACGACCTGGAGCACCTGGACGCGCTGTTGAACAGCTAGCGCCAGCGCGCCGCGGTGAGCTTCGCCGGCAGGTAGAGCGGATGCGAAGGCTGGCCGTCGGCGTTGATCTGCAGCGCGTGCAGCGGCACTTTCGCGCCGCGCAGATTTGCCACCACCGTCGCCGACCGGTCCAGGTGGCTGCCGTGGTTGCCCCAGGCGCACACCACGAGCGCCGACTGGCGCGCGCTGCGCAGGATCGCCTGGTTGTTGCTGCGGCCCACGGGGTCCTGCGCGAGCTTCATCACGCGCGGGTCGGTGGCGCGCCAGGCAAACAGATTGGTGACGATCAGCGCGCCGTAGCCCCAGCGCTCGGCGTAGTCGCGCGCGCGATTGCACGAGGGGTCCAACTGCTGCTCGTCGGCGGTGCTCGGATTGAGCATGAGGAAATTGGCGACGGGCCTCGATTCGTCCCAGCAGCGCCACAACAGGTAGCGCCAGCGCCGGCAAGCCGAGAAGGTGGCGCCCGAGGCGCTGGTGAGGATGGGCATGGCCTCGCGCGCCTACTGCGCCCTCAGCCGGAGCGCCCGCGCCCGCCACCCCGCCGCGCCCGCGGCGACGCCGCAGCCGCCGGCGATGGCGAAGGCGATGCGGTAGGTGCCGGTGAGGTCGAACAGAAACCCCGCCATCCACGGGCCAAAGGCGCTGCCCACGGCGCTGCCCATCAGGCCCACGCCGACGATGGCGCCGAAATGCGGGCCGCTGAAGCGGTCGCTCACCATCGCCGGGATGAGCGAGGCCGTCACGGAGTAGCCCAGGCCGAGGAGCACGGCATAGCCGTAAATCGCCCAGTGCGCGGGCGGCCGGCCGAGCGCGGCGAGCGCCGCCACGCTGGCGACCATGATGGCGATGCCGGCAAGGTAAATGAGCTCGCGCTCGATCCGGTCCGAGAGCCAGCCGCCGCCCGTCTTGCCGACGACGCTGGCGAAGCCCACCACGCCCACCACGAAGGCGGCGACGATGGCCGCCACGCCCTGATCCACGAGGTAGGCCACCTGGTGCACGTGCAGCGTCTGCGAGCAGGCGTTGCCGAAGAAGTACGCAGCGACCATCAGCCAGAAAGGCGTGCCGCGCATCGCTTCGCCGAGCGTCATGGCGGGACCGGTCTTGCGCGTGGCGCCCGAGGGCTGCGGCGCCGGCCGGTGCGCGGGCGCGCGCCGCAGGAGAAACAGTGACGAGGGCACGATCCAGAGCGCGCACACCACGGCGAGCACGCGGAACGCCGTGCGCCAGCCGTAGGCGTCGATCAGGACCTGGGTGAGCGGCACCACGAGGAGCATGCCCACGCCCACGCCCGAACTGACGATGCCCAAGGCGAGCCCGAGCTTGTCCTGGAAGTCGCGCTGCACCTGCACCAGCGCCGGGATCCAGCCGGCGGCGGCCACCGCGATCGCGGTGAACACGCCGAATCCCAGGTACAGCTGCGCCGGCGTGGCGATGTAGCTGTCGGCCCAGAGCGCGACCCCGAGCGCGGCGCCGCCGAAGGCCATCAGGCGCAGCGGCCGGATGCGGTCGCACAGCGCACCCACCAGCGGATTTGCGGCGCCGTGCACCAGCGTGAAGGCGGAGAAGGCGCCTGCCAGTACCGAGCGCGGCCAGCCGTACTCCTGCAGCAGCGCGACCAGGATCACGCTGTAGGCGTACCAGATACCGTAGGCGAGCGACAGGCTGAACGCGATGACGCCGAGGCAGACATAGCGCTGGGAGGCGCCGGCGGCGTTATCTCGCATAATCGGGAGTATGCCGCTCCTCACGCTACTTGACGCGCAGCTCGCCTATGGGGATTTTCCGCTGCTCGACCGCGCCGCGCTCTCCATGGAGTCGGGCGAGCGCATCGGGCTCATCGGCAGGAACGGCACGGGCAAGAGCTCGCTGCTCACCGTGATTGCCGGCAGCCTGGCGCTGGACGACGGCGAGCTGAGAAAGAGCGACAGCACGCGCATCGCCTTCGTCGAGCAGGAGCCGAAGCTCCCGCATGCGCCCACCGTACGCGCGAGCCTGCTCCTGCGCGGGCACATTCCTTCCATCCACGACGAGCGCGAGCGCTGGCAGGTGGAGGCGCGGCTGACGGAGTTCCTGCACCGGCTCGGCCTGGATGAGGCGCTGTCGCCCGATGCGGCCTCCGGCGGCGAGAAAAAGCGCGCCGCGTTGGCGCTGGCCTTCGCGCTCGCACCCGACCTGCTGCTGCTCGACGAGCCGACCAATCACCTCGACATCGCCGGCATCGAGCAGCTGGAGACCCTGCTGCTGCGCCAGCCGGCGGCGATCGTCGTGACGCACGATCGCGCGTTCCTCGATCGCGTCTGCACGCGCATCCTCGAACTCGATCGCGGCATGCTGCGCTCCTACCCGGGCAACTACACCGCCTATGAGGCGGTGAAGGCGGACCAGCTCGCCGCCGAGGCCACGGCGCAGAGGAAATTCGACCGCTTCTGGAAAGAAGAGGAAGTCTGGATCCGCAAGGGCGTGGAAGCGCGACGTACGCGCAACGAAGGCCGCGTGCTGCGCCTGGAGCGCCTGCGCGAGGCACGCGCGGCGCGGCGCGAGCGCCTGGGATCGGTGAAGCTTTCGCTCGCCGCCGGGCAGCGCTCGGGCAAGCTCGTCGCGGAGCTCAAGGAGGTCTCCAAGTCCTTCGCCGGGCGGCCCATCGTGAAGGACCTGAATCTCCTCATCAGCCGGGGAGATCGCCTCGGCCTGGTGGGCGCCAACGGCGCGGGCAAGACCACGCTTATCAAGCTGATCCTCGGCACGCTGGACCCCGATGCGGGCAGCGTGCGCCTCGGCAGCAACGTGCAGCCGGCCTATTTCGACCAGATGCGCGAGGCGCTCGACCCGGAGAAGACCGTGATGCAGACCATCGCACCGGGCTCGGACTGGGTGGAGCTCGCCGGCGGGCGGAAACATGTCATGAGCTACCTCGGTGACTTCCTCTTCCCGCCGCGCCGCGCGCAGTCGCCGGTGCGCATGCTCTCGGGGGGAGAGCGCAACCGCCTGCTATTGGCGCGACTGTTCGCCAAGCCCGCCAACGTGCTGGTGCTCGATGAACCCACCAACGACCTCGACATCGAGTCGCTGGAACTGCTGGAAGCCGCACTGCAGGACTACGACGGCACCCTGCTGATGGTAAGCCACGACCGGGCGTTCCTCGACAACGTGGTGACGCAAACGCTGGCGGCCGAAGGCGGCGGGGCGTGGAAGGAGTACGTCGGCGGCTACACCGATTGGGTGCGCCAGCGCCCGGCTGCGTTGACCGAAGACAAGGCTTCGTCGAAGGCGGCGGTGCGGGAAAAGGGCAAGGTGAAGCTCTCCTACAAGGAGGCGCGCGAGCTGGAATCGCTGCCGAAGGAGATCGAAGCGCTCGAAGCCGAGCAAGGCCTGCTCGCCGCGAAGATGGTCGCACCGGAGTACTTCCGCCAGTCGCCGCAGGCGCTCAAGGCGGACCAGCAGCGCAACGGCGAGCTCGAGGCGCTGCTGATGAAAAAACTCCAGCGCTGGGAGGCGCTGGAGTCGAAGGCGCTGGCGGCGTCTGCCTAGGCGTTTACTGCCGTCGAGCATTCCGTGTGTTGCCACACGGTTGTGCGGTTACGAACCGAACGCCGCGCTGGCCGAGTCCACCTCGAAGTGGCCCGCGCCGCGCTGCACGGCGATGAGGCCCAGCAGCGGCGCGAGCTGATCCCGGTGCTGCGCCGGAACACGCGCGGTGACCCGAAAGCTCGGTGCCGCACCGCTCGTCCAGTTGCCCGTGCCCTCGAGCTCGAGCGGCCCCTCGAGCGTGCGCAACGCGCCTTTGACGGCGTTGCCGGTGGCCGTGAAGCGCACCTCATAGTCGCCCAGGGGCGCAATCGGCGTCAGCGCCGAGCCGGCGGCGCGCCATTGCAGCGTGGCCTCGCCGCGCACGCTGCCGCGCTCGAGCGACAACTGCGCGATGTCCACCACCACCTCGCCAGTGAGGCGCAGCGGCCCAAGCCGGGGCATGCCCAGGCTCAGCGCGGCTGCCGGAAGACGCACGTGGAGCGCGCCCACTTCCACGCCAGACAACGAGACCGTGACCGGGAACCGCCGCTCGGCCTGCTCGAGCTCGATGTCAGCCACCAGGCGGCCGCGCAACAGCGAAACGGGGCGCACGCGCCACGACAGGCGCCGGGCGATGCCCGCCCTGCCGTGCGCATCGCGCACTTCGATCCAGCCGGATCCCGCCCAAAGGCTGCCGCGCGCCTCCGCGAGGCGCAGCGTGCCCTCACCCATGCGTTGCAGGCGCGCATCGATCATCGTCGCCGGGGCCAGCGCGACCAGGGCCACGGCAAACGCGGCCAGCGCAAACGCGACCAAGGGCCAGCGCTTCACTGCGGCCCGGTGCGAGCGAGCGTCGCAGTGACGCTGACCAGGCCCGGCCCGGCCAGGGCCTCGATGCGCACGGCTTCGAGCCGCACGTGCTGCGCCTGCAAGGCCGCGATCCAGTTCAGCCAGTCGGCGAACGCGAGCACGCCGAACGCGACGCGCACGTGCTCGGCATCCTGCGCTTCGAGCAGCGTCAGCGTGCCCGCCAGCTGGGCGGCGTCGACGTGCTCGCGTACCAGGGTGCGCAGATCGGTCGACGAAACCGCGGGCGCCGGCGCGGCGCGCAGGCGCTGGTGCTCGGCGGCCCGCTGCTCGAGGAGCGCCGCCTGCGTGCGCAGCGCCGCGACGCTCGTTCCCAACTGCGCGCGCGCCCGGTCCGCGGCGTACAGCAACCCCACGTAGGACGCAGCGCCCAGAACCGCAGCCGCCACGAGGATCACCAGGCGCTCGCGCGGTGAACGCGAAGTCCAGGCGCTGCGCAGCGCGGATCTCATGAAACGCGCACCGTGATCAGCCTTGCCCCGGTGACATCGGCGATCAAGCCCGCCTGATTGAGGCGCGCCACGACGCGCCGCAACGCGGCCGGCTCGGCCGCGGCGAGCTCGAGCGTCATGCGCCCGCCTTCGTAGGACACCGTGCGCAGGCTGCCCGCGGGCAGACCCTGCAGCCCGGCGGCGACCCGCTCGATCATCGGCGCGAAATCGCCGTCGTCGGGCAATCCAGCCCGGTGGCGCGCCGCCGCGAGCTGGCGCCGCATCTGCAGCGCCGGATCCGCGATCGCCGAGGCATCGGGAAACACGCTGCGAAAGCGCGCCTCCATCTGGGCGCGCACGGCGCGCTGCTCGCTGCCAAGCCGCGCCCAGTCGACGATCAGCGCGGCGCCGTGGAAGGCCAGCGTCGCGCCGACGATCACGGCGGCCGGCCGCAATTGCGCCAGTGCGCCGGGGGCGAGCCGCCAGCGGCGGCGTGCCTGCGCCAGGCTGATGCCTGCGCCTTCCGGCGCCGTGCGCCAGTCCCAGGCACCCTCGATGCGGACGGGAAGCGCCAGCTCGCGCGCCCAGGACACCACGTCGGGCCCCTCCCCGGGCGCCACGACGTAGACCGCGAGCGCGTCGGGGCGCGTACCACGCCCCTGCGCCTCCTCGAGCATCATGCGCAATACCAGCGGCGGTGACGCCTGATCGCCGCCATCGGTGGCCGCCCCCTCGAACTCGCCGGTGCGCATGAACCCCTCGGCACCATCCCACGCCAGGCTCCATTCGCGGCCCGCGCGCGGCAGCAGCAGGATCTCGGCGTGCACCTCGTAGGCGCGCAGGCCGACGGCCTCGAGCGCATCGCGCCAGTGCTCGAGCCCCCGCTTGTCCACCACGGCGAGCGCGTCGGCGTCGCCCGCGGCACCGATCCAGCTCACCTGGTTGGCCTCGGGCTCGGCGGCGCTCGCCTCTTCGACCGCAAACGCCAGCACCGCGCCGGCGCGCCGGCGCGCGCCCTGCGGCAGCCGTGCGCGCGTGATCAGCACCTGCGCCGCGGGAATGACGAGCTGCACGCGCTCCGCGGCGCGCGGCAGTTCGGCCAGCACGCTCTCGCCGCGGGTCAATTGCCGCCCCTCGATGAGCGCCCATGCGCAGCGCGACGGCGCCTCGCCGAGCGGGGCGTAGATGCGCAACAGGCTCATGGGTACTTTCTCCACACCACCGCGGGCCAGCCCGCCGCCGCGCGATTGAGCAGCGCACTGCCTCGCGCCTCGGCACTGCCGATGGTCACGCGCACGCTTGCCAGGAAGTACTGGCTGGCGGTGGCGATGTCATTGCCCCCTGCCACGGCGCCCGGGGGCAGTTGCGCGCGGAACCCGGCGACGTTGTGGAAATAGGCGCGCTCGCGCTGCGCCACGAGCGCGCGCGCCGCGTCGAGGTCCAGCCCCTGGACCACGGCGACCAGCACCTCCGGCGCGGCGGTATTGACGTTGACCGCGGTGAAGACCGGCAGCGCGGCAACGAACGGCTGCAAGCGCGCGCGCACGGCGTCGTCGTAGCCGCGCACCAGCGCCAGCTCGGCGACATCGGTGAGCGCCCGGTTGGCGGCGAGGCCGGGCGGCTGGCGCGACTGGTAGTAGCCGTCTTCGGCGCCGCCCTGCGGCTGCGGCTCGCTGTCGGCGTCGATCCAGTCGGCGAGGCTGGCAGCGAGCGCTTCGGGCAGGTCGAGCACCAGCAGCAGGCGCTGGAACTGCGCGACATGCGTTGCGCTCACCACGCCTTTCACCGCCAGGTTGTTCAGGTTGAATGCGCCCTGCGCGTCGTCGATCCGGCCCGCGAGCTCGCCGTTGTCCACCGGCACCGGCGGCAGTCGCAGCGCCCACGGTTCGCCCAGGTGATCGGCGCTGCTCATGCGCCGATCGTCGCTCAGCACGGCGCGCCCCCAATCGACGCCGGCATGCACCAGCGCCTTGGCCTGGTCATGCTCGGCGCCCAGCGCCGCGTACCGCGACCAGGTGCTCTGCGAGGCGAGCATTGCCGCCGCCGCGATCGCGGCGAGCGCCACCACGCCCATCGCCATCACCACCGCCACGCCGCGTTGCCGCGCTTTCATGATTGCAGCGCGAACACGCGCACCAATTCTTCGCCCGTCGACAGCCGCACGCGCAAGCGCACCGCCCGGGGCAGCGGCGCTTCGCCGGCGGCGGCGGGCCAGGCCGGCGCCCACGCGAGCGCGCGATCCAGGTACTGCACTTCGAATTCGGCGACCCGAGAAAGCACGGCGTAGCGCGCGGGTTGCGCGTTGGCCGCGAGGTCCAGGCCCGGCCACAGCGCGATCTCGATCTCTTGGTTCTCGTTCAGCCGATAGGCCACGCGCCGCGCCACGTCCAGGCCGTCGGCGGAAGCAAAGCGGCTGAACTCCAGGCCGGTGCCGGGCGCGCCGAGCCAGGCCGGCGCGATGCCGCCGGCGGTGCGCACGGGCCTGGGCGCGGAGAGCTGGATGTCGCGCTCGAAGCGCGACAGGAACGCGGCCACCCGCTGCCATTTGTGCGTTTCCTGGCGCACCTGGTCGCGCGCATCGAGCACCGCGCTCAGGCCGCGGAACGACATCACCGCGAGCAGCGACAGGATGAGCAGCGCACTGAGCAGCTCGATCAGCGTGAATCCGCGTTGCGACAGGGCGGCGCGCCTCATCGGCTTCCCGGCGGCGGCCGCACCACGAACCCGGTGAGTCGCGCCAGCACCCGTGCGTCGCCCGAGGGCGTCGCCGGCGCGGTCACAAACACGTCTACGCGGCGAAATGCCGGATTGGGCGTGCCGATCACTTCTTCGCGCCAGGCGAAATCGGCGCCGGCCTGGCGCTGCGCGCCACGGCTGATGCCGGGCGCCAGCCAGTCGCCGCGCGCGCGATGCTCGGCGAGGCGATTCTGCGCCACCCAGCCGGCGAACAGCCGCAGGCGCAACTCGTCGACCGCCTGGGTGGCCTGGCCCGCGGCACGCAAGGCGGCCAGCAGCGCCACCGAGA
>DASTTC010000563.1:0-3687 GCA_035760345.1 Burkholderiales bacterium
TCCATGCCTGAGATCAGCTGGTGGGCTTTGGTCGGATCGCTTGTCCTGTTCGTGGTCATCGCCGTGTTCTTCGTCCGAATCATCCCGCGTGTCATGGGGAAGCAGTGCCCGAAGTGCCTGCGGCGCGTGCCGAAGGGCAAGACGACGTGTCCCGCGTGTGGTACCACCGTGAATGCCCGCACCGATCTCAGTAAGGGATAGTTGAAAACCAGAGGACGGCGGTGATGGCTCGGTACCGTCCACGGTCATAACAAGGCACGAGCGCCGCAGGCGGCGTGCGCCTGAAGCCGGACGTTAGGCGGCCACAAAATGAAGCTCCCGAAGCTACTCGCCACGGTCATGGCTGCACTCATCGCTGCCATCGGCGTTTTTGGTGTTGCTTTTCCGTCGGTCCTACTTGAGTTCGGGCAGTCACTGCAAACGCCGAGCGCTCTCCTTGTCGCCGCAGTCATACGCATCATTTTCGGCGCGCTACTTGTGTGGGTCGCGTCGGCGTCGCGCATGCCAAGAACCCTTCGCGTCATCGGCTTTCTCATCATCGCCGGGGGGGTACTCACGCCGTTGTTCGGCGTCGAGCGCTTCCAAGCGATCCTCAGCTGGTTCTCGAGTCAAGGGCCTTTATTGATGCGAGCCTGGGCGAGCACTGCTGTCATTTTCGGTGTCTTCGTGGCCTATGTCGTTAATGCTCCTCGCCGCACGGCCGCCTAACCCCGCAATCGACGGCGACACATATTCAGCACCGCTACGCGCGCTGGACGGTGCGCGCCATTGCGAACGTTAGGCGCACTCAGGTCATGGGCCACAAGATCGCGGGCATTCTCTTCGATATTGGTGGGGTGCTTGTGGCGCTCGACGGGGTGCCGACTATGGCGAAGTTGCTCGGCGTGGCGCCCCAGCACGAAGCTCTCCACGCAATGTGGATCGAATCGCCGTCGGTCGTGGCACACGAAACCGGGAAGATAGATGCGGCGGCGTTCGCAGTTGGCGTCGTGGCCGAGCTCAGATTGCCCGTCACCGCCGAGTGCTTCCTGCAGGATTTCTGCAACTGGCCGACGGGGCTCTTGCCAGGCGCGCTGCAGCTGCTGGATGAAATACCGGACACCTATCACGTGGCCGCGCTGAGCAATACGAGTGCGGTGCATTGGGACAAGATCCGGGCAATGGGTTTAGTGGACCGGTTCGACCAGACGTATCTGTCACACCAGATTGGATGTTTGAAGCCCGCCCCCGGGGCCTTCCTGGTCGCGCTTGAAGGCATGGGCCTCTCAGCGTCGAACGTCCTGTTTCTCGATGATGGCTTGCGGAACGTTGAAGCGGCGGTGAAACTGGGGATGCATGCTCATGTGGCAAGAGGGCCCAAGGAGGCAAGGCATTTTCTCGCGCAGTACGGCGTCGTTCCTGCAAGCGCCAGCGCCTAACACCGCGGTACACAGGCCGCCAGGCTACTTCTTCTGCTGCTTGACCACCCAGACAACCAAGCCGACAACCACGGCCAACACCAGGATCGGCATCCAGTATCCTCCGTATCCCCCCATCCATCCGGAGCCCCACGTGTCGCGATGCATCGTGTTTCCGTACTGCGCCAGAGCGCTGCCGGTGGCGAAGAGCGACGCCAAGCCAACGCCAAGGCTTCGTAGTGCATTCATGAGTTCACCCGCTAGAATTGAGTGGAACACCCTACTCGCCTGAACCTCCCAATGTCGGTGTGCCAGCCAACGCACCCGATGATCACCCCCGAATTCCTCATCACCTCCCTCATCGTCGTGCTCATCCCGGGCACAGGCGTCGTCTTCACGGTCGCCACCGGCCTCGCCCAAGGTCGCAAGGCCAGCGTCTACGCCGCGCTCGGCTGCACGGCCGGCATCGTGCCGCACCTGCTCGCCACGGTGCTCGGGCTAGCCGCGCTGATGCACGCGAGCGCGCTCGCGTTCCAAGCGCTGAAGCTCGCCGGCGTGGCCTATCTGCTCTACCTCGCGTACGCGACCTGGTCGGACAAGGCACCCTTCGGGGTGGAAGAAGCGCCGACGAACAAAACCGCCCGCAGGCTGGTGATCAAGGCCTTCCTCATCAACATCCTGAATCCGAAGCTGACGCTCTTCTTCCTCGCCTTCCTGCCGCACTTCGTCGACCCGAAGGGCGCCTCGCCGCTCGCGCAGCTGCTGTTCCTCAGCGCCATCTTCATGGCGATGACCTTCGTGATCTTCGTCGCCTACGGCAGCCTCGCGCACGCGCTGCGCCGCCACGTGATCGGCGCGCCGCGCGTGCAAGCCTGGCTGCGCCGCGGCTTCGCCGGCGCCTTCGCCGGCCTCGGCGCGCACCTCGCGCTCGCGCAACGCCAGTAGCCCGGAAGCCCGCCATGGCGACGCTCATGCAAGGCTTCCCGCCCGCGCCCGAGGGCCAGGTGACGCTCGCCAACTGGCGCACGGCGCCGTTCAACCGCTGGGCCTTCCAGCACGTGCGCGAGATCGTGCCCTCGGCCGACATCGCCCACGACCCCGCGCGCGTCAGTCCGTTGCCGGAGGCGCTGGCGGACCTGTCGTCGCTCCAGCTCGAGCCGGGCTTCCTCGAGGCCACCGACACCGACGCCATGGTGATCCTGCATCGCGGCCGCATCGTCTTCGAGCACTACGCCAACGGCATGACCGCGGCCACGCCCCACATCCTCATGTCGGTGTCGAAGTCGCTGCTCGGCCTGCTCGCCGGCATCCTGGCCACGCGCGGCGTGCTCGATCCCGGGCGGCAAGTGACGGACTATGTCCCCGAGCTGGCCGCGACGGCGTACCAGGGCGCTGCCGTACGCCAACTGCTCGATATGCGCGCCGGCATCGACTTCGACGAAGACTACCTCGCGACCGCAGGCGAGATCGTCGAATACCGCAAGGCGACCAACTGGAACCCGCTCGCGCCGGGCGAGACGCCGACGGACCTGCGCTCGTACTTCGGCCGGCTGACGCGAGCCGACGGCGCGCACGGTGGGCGCTTCCACTATGTGTCGCCCAACACGGACCTGATGGGCTGGGTGATCGAGCGCGCGGCGCTCGCCCGTTATGCCGACCTGATGAGCGAGCTTGTCTGGCGGCCGATGGGTGCCGGGCACAGCGCCTACATCACGGTGGACCGCCTCGGTGCGCCACGCTGCGCCGGGGGCGTGTGCGCCACCGCGCGCGACCTCGCGCGTGTCGGCCAGATGCTCATCGAGGGCGGCAGGCGCATCGTGCCCGAAAGCTGGATCGACGACATCGCCGCCAATGGCGACCCGCAGGCCTGGGCCGCCGGGAGCTTCGCCGCCTACTACCCGGGCGCAGCGATGCACTACCGCGACAAGTGGTACGTGCTGCGCGGCGCGGCGCCGCTCCTGTTCGGCATGGGCGTGCACGGCCAGAACCTGTACGTCGATCGCGGCAACGCGCTGGTCATCGCCAAGTTTTCGTCGCAGGCGCAGCCCATCGATGCGCACCGCATCGCGCTCACCACGCGCGCCGTGACGTCGCTGCGCGCGGCGCTGGCCGGCGCCTAGCGCGCCTTGAGCAGGCGCGAGGCCTTTGACACGTCTTTCGGCTTCACCCAGAACATCGCGCCGAAGCGGCCGCCGCCCGCGGTCACGGCCTGCAGCGACACGAGGTTGATCTTCGCCTTCGCCAGGCGGTTGAGGATCGAGGTGAGCGCACCCACCTTGTCCCCGCCCGA
>DASTTC010000564.1:0-6250 GCA_035760345.1 Burkholderiales bacterium
CTTCGAGCACCACCTGCGGCGCCGCGCCGGCGCGCCAGGCCTCGACCCAGCGCAGCACGTGCAGGCACCAGCGGTCGCCCGCCTGCAGGCCGCGAAAGCGCAGCTCCGGGCGCGGCGTGACGAGGTCGTTGCCCTTGGCGAGGCTGAAATCCAGGAATTCCTGCGTCACCTTGACGCACACCAGGTGGGCCACGCCGTCGGCGCCTTGCGTGGCGCAGCTGCCGTCGCGAAAGTACCCGGTGAGCGGCGCGAAGCTGCAGGCCGTCAGCTCGCTGCCGAGGACGTTCCTTTCCTTGCTCATGCCGCCATTGTCCCAGAGCCGGCGCATGTTTGACGTAAGTCAACCGGCTCGCCGCCGCCTGCGATGAAAATTGCCTATGTTCCAAGTGCGCATCCACGGCCGCGGCGGCCAAGGCGTAGTGACCGCCGCGGAAATGCTGTCGGTCGCCGCATTCCTCGAAGGCCAGCACGCCCAAGCCTTCCCCAGCTTCGGCTCGGAGCGCACGGGCGCGCCGGTGGTGGCCTTCTGCCGCATCGACGACCGCGAGATCCGCCTGCGCGAGCCGGTGCTCGAGCCCGACGCGCTCATCATCCAGGACCCGACGCTGCTGCACCAGGTGGACGTGTTCGGCGGCCTGGCGAAGGACGGCTACATCCTCATCAACACCTCGCGCACCTTCGACGCGCTCGGCGTCGGCGAATTCGCGCGCAGCCTGCGCCCGGAGCGCCTGTGCACCGTGCCGGCGACGGATATCGCGCTGCAGCACGTCGGCCGCCCACTGCCCAACGCGGCACTGCTGGGCGGTTTCGCCGCGCTTTCGGGGCGCATATCGCTGGATTCGGTGGCGGCGGCAATCCGCGAGAGATTCGGCGGCAAGGTCGCCGAGGGCAACGTGGCCGCCGCGAACGCGGCCTACGCGCACGTGCGCAACGAATTGCAGGAGGCCGGGCATGCTCAAGCAAACTGAGGGCTCGCGCGCCGTCGCCGAGGCCGTCGCGTTGTGCCGGCCGGAGGTGATCTGCGCCTATCCGATCTCGCCGCAGACGCACATCGTCGAGGCGCTCGGCGGGATGGTGAAGTCGGGCGCGCTGGAACGCTGCGAGTTCATCAACGTCGAATCCGAATTCGCGGCGATGTCGGTCGCCATTGGCGCGTCCGCGGCCGGCGCGCGCGCCTACACCGCAACCGCCAGCCAGGGGCTGCTGTACATGGCGGAAGCCGTGTTCAACGCCTCGGGCCTCGGGCTGCCGATCGTGATGACGGTGGCCAACCGCGCCATTGGCGCGCCGATCAACATCTGGAACGACCACACCGACGCCATGAGCCAGCGCGACTGCGGCTGGATCCAGCTGTTCGCGGAGGACAATCAGGAGGCGCTCGACCTGCACATCCAGGCGTTCCGCCTCGGCGAGGAGCTCTCGCTGCCGGTGATGGTATGCATGGACGGCTTCATCCTCACGCACGCCTACGAGCGCGTCGACGTGCCCACCCAGGAGCAGGTCGACGCCTGGCTGCCGCCGTTCGAGCCGCGCCAGGTGCTCGACCCGGCCGAGCCGGTGTCGATCGGCGCGATGGTCGGCCCCGAGGCGTTCACCGAAGTGCGCTACCTGGCGCACGCCAAGCAGATGCGCGCGCTGGAGTTGATCCCGGGATGGGCGCAGGCGTTTCGCGAAGCCTTCGGACGCGAATCCGGCGGCCTGCTCCACAGCTACTGCACCGAGGACGCCGATACCGTGGTGGTCGCTCTGGGCTCGGTGCTCGGCACGATCAAGGACACGGTGGACGAGATGCGCCGCGACGGCGCGAAGATCGGCGTGCTCGGCATCACCTGCTTCCGGCCCTGGCCGCTCGCCGCGGTGCGCGCCGCGCTGGCGCGCGCGAAACGCGTGGTGGTGATCGAGAAGGCGCTGGCGGTGGGCCTGGGCGGCATCGTCTCCTCGAACGTGCGCACGTCCTTCACCGGAAGCCCCGACGCGGTGCACGCCGTGATCGCCGGGCTGGGCGGGCGCTCGATCACGCGCGCCTCGCTCGGGCGCGTGTTCGCCGCCGCCATGGGCGGCAAGCTCGAGCCGCTGACGTTCCTCGATCTCGACCGCGCGCTCGTCGAGCGCGCGCTCGCGCGCGAGCGCGAGCAGCGCCGCTCCGGCCCGATCGCGGAAAACATGCTGCGCGACGTCGGCGTGGTCGCCGCCGGGCCCGGGTGAGGCGCGCGATGCCCTTCCAATCGGTCAAGTTCTACCAGACCGGCACCTTCACGGTCGGCAACCGCCTGCTCGCGCCGGAGGAACGCTCGGTGCAGGCGAACATGCGGCGCACCAACTCGCTCAACTCCGGACACCGCGCCTGCCAGGGCTGCGGCGAGGCGCTGGGGGCGCGCTACGCCATCGACGCCGCGATGGAGGCGACCGACAACCGCCTCATCGCCGCGAACGCGACCGGGTGCCTCGAAGTGTTCTCGACACCCTACCCCGAGACCTCGTGGCAGATCCCCTGGATACATTCGCTGTTCGGCAACACCGCCGCGGTGGCGACCGGGATCGCGGCGGCGATGCGGGTGAAGGGTAAGAACGACGTGCGCGTCGTCGCGCAAGGTGGCGACGGCGGCACCACCGACATCGGCTTCGGCTGCCTCTCCGGAATGTTCGAGCGCAACGACGACGTGCTCTACATCTGCTACGACAACGAGGCCTACATGAACACCGGCGTGCAGCGCTCGTCGGCGACGCCGCCCGCGGCGCGCACCGCGACCACCATGGCGGTAGGCGAGGAGCCCGGAAACGTGTTCGGCCAGGGCAAGGACCTGCCGCGCATTGCCATGGCGCACGGCATTCCATACGTGGCGACGGCGACCGTGGCGGAGCTGCACGACCTGGAAGCCAAGGTGCGGCGCGCGATGACCTTCCGCGGCGCGCGCTACCTGCACCTGTTCGTTCCCTGCCCGCTCGGCTGGGGGCATGCCTCCGAGGACACCATCCGCGTCGCGAGGTTGGCCAAGGAGACGGGCCTGTTTCCGGTATTCGAGGCCGAGCACGGCGAGGTGGTGTCCGTGTCGAAGATCCGCAGGCAGCAGCCGGTCGAAGCGTATCTCAAGCTGCAACGGCGCTTCGCGCACCTGTTCGGCAACACGCCGCGCACCGACGTGATCGCGCACCTCCAGGCGATCGCCGAGCGCAACATCCGGCGCTATGGGCTCGTCGATGCGTAAGCCCTTCGCCATCACGCTCGATCCCGGCTCGAGCCTCGCCAACCATACCGGCTCGTGGCGCACCATGCGCCCGGAATACGTCGACCGGCTGCCGCCGTGCAACCACGCCTGTCCCGCGGGCGAGAACATCCAGGGCTGGCTGTACCACGCCGAATCCGGAAATTACGAGGCCGCGTGGCGCCTGCTGACCGAGGACAATCCCCTCCCCGCGGTCATGGGACGCGTCTGCTACCACCCTTGCGAGACTTCGTGCAACCGGGCGCAGCTCGATAGCGCGGTCGGCATCAACTCCGTCGAGCGCTTCCTCGGCGACGAGGCGCTGCGCCAGGGCTGGGCGTTCGACGCCCCGGCTGCAGGCTCCGGAAAGCGCGTGCTGGTGGTCGGCGCCGGGCCCTCCGGGCTCTCGGCCGCTTACCACCTCGCGCGCATGGGCCATGCCGTGGAGATCCACGAAGCGGGCCCGGTCGCCGGCGGCATGATGCGCTTCGGCATTCCCAAGTACCGCCTGCCGCGCGACGTGCTCGAGGCGGAAATCCGGCGCATTCTCGACCTGGGCGTGGCGCTGAAGCTGAACGCCAAGGTGGCGAACATCCTCGAGACGATCAAAGGCGGTGCTTTCGACGCCGCCTTTCTGGCGGTCGGCGCGCACATCGCCAAGCGCGCCTACATCCCGGCAGGCAGCGCGGCGAAGATCCTCGACGCGCTGTCGGTGCTGCGCTCGATGGAGGGCGAGGAAAAGCCGCTTCTCGGCCGGCGCGTGGTGGTCTACGGCGGCGGCAACACGGCGATCGACGTCGCGCGCACCGCCCGGCGCCTGGGCGCCGAGGAGGCGGTGATCGTCTACCGGCGCACGCGCGAGAAGATGCCGGCGCACGATTCCGAGGTCGAGGAGGCGCTGCAGGAGGGCGTGCTCATCAAGTGGCTGTCGACGATCAAGCAGGCGGCCGAAGGCTCGATCACGGTCGAGAAGATGGCGCTCGACGACCAGGGCTTTCCGCAGCCCACCGGCGAGCTGGAGACGCTTGCCGCCGATTCGGTGGTGCTCGCCCTCGGCCAGGACGTCGACCTGTCGCTGCTCGACGGCGTCCCGGGGCTCGAGGTGAGCGACGGCGTGGTCAAGGTCGGCCCCAACATGATGACCGGGTACGCGGGAATTTTCGCCGGCGGCGACATGGTGCCCGCCGAGCGCACCGTGACCGTCGGCGTCGGCCATGGCAAGAAGGCGGCGCGCCACATCGACGCCTGGCTGCGCGGCGCCGAGTACGCGGCGCCGCCCAAGCACGAGCCGGCGACCTTCGAGCGCCTCAACACCTGGTACTACTCGGATGCGCCGAAGACGGTACGCCCGGTGCTCGACGGCGTGCGCCGCCAATCCACCTTCGACGAGGTGGTGAAGGGCCTGGACGAATCGAACGCGCTCTACGAGGCGCGCCGCTGCCTGTCGTGCGGCAACTGCTTCGAGTGCGACAACTGCTACGGCGTCTGCCCGGACAACGCGGTGATCAAGCTGGGGCCGGGCAAGCGCTTCGAGTTCAACCTCGACTACTGCAAGGGCTGCGGCATCTGCGTCGCCGAGTGCCCCTGCGGGGCGATCAAGATGGTGCCGGAGGAGATCTGAAGCCTAGCGCGCCGCGGCCTGGCGCTCGATGAAGCGTTTGACCGCCTCGGCATCGGCCTCGATCACCTCGTAGCGCTGCGGCCGCTTCTCGAGGTCCGCGAATGCCGCCGGGCGCGCGGGCTCGCGCCCGAGCGCCTCGCGGATCGTGTCCGCGAATTTCGCCGGCAGCGCGGTTTCGAGGCAGATCAGCGGCACGCCCGCCTCGCGGTGCTCGAGGCCGACCTTGATGCCGTCGGCGGTATGCGGGTCGATGGTGACGCCGTATAGGGCGTGTACCGACCTGAGGGTGGCGATCCGGTCTGCGTGCGAGCTGCGGCCGGAGGCAAATCCGCTTCGCGGTAGCAGAGAAAGATCGATCTCGGCGTCGGTCTCGAGCTTGCGCCAAAGGCTGCCCAGTGCCCTGCCCTCGCGCTCCACCAGATCAAATGCGTAGCGCTCGAAGTTCGAGGCCTTGGAGATGTCCATCGACGGGCTGGAGGTGGCCGCCGTTGCCTGACGCACGCGGTACTTCCCGGACCTGAAGAATTCGTCCAGAACGTCGTTTTCGTTGGTGGCGAGGATCAGCCGCCGCACCGGCAGCCCCATGGCGCGCGCCACGTGGCCGGCATAGATGTTGCCGAAGTTGCCGGTGGGCACGGCGAACGACACTTCCTCGGCGTCGGCGCGTGTGGCGCGAAAATAGCCCCAGAAGTAGTACACCACCTGCGCCGCGATGCGCGCCCAGTTGATCGAGTTCACCGCGCCGATGCAGTGGCGCGCCTTGAAGGCGGCATCCGCGTTCACGCGCTTCACCATGTCCTGGCAGTCGTCGAACACGCCCCGCACCACCAGGTTGTGGATGTTGGCGTCCTGCAGCGAGTACATCTGCGCCGCCTGGAAGGGGCTGACGCGGCCGTGCGGCGAGAGCATGAACACCTGGATGCCGCGCCTGCCGCGCATCGCATGCTCGGCCGCGGAGCCGGTGTCGCCGGAGGTGGCGCCGAGGATGTTGAGCGTTGCCTGGCGCTCGCCGAGCACCTGCTCGAACAGGTTCCCCAGGAGCTGCAGCGCCAGGTCCTTGAAGGCGAGCGTCGGGCCGTTCGACAGGCCGAGCAGGTGCAGCCCGGGCGCGAGCGTCCTCAGCGGCGCGATCTCGTCGCTGCCGAAGTTCGCGCGCGTGTAGGTCCTGGCGACCAGCGCCTCCAGACCCGGCACGTCGTCCATGAATTGCCGCAGGATCGCCGTGGCGAGGCCGCGGTAGTCCAGGCGGCGCCAGGCCGCGAGGTCGGCCCGCGGATACGACTCGGGCACGTACAGGCCGCCGTCGGGCGCCAGGCCCTCGAGCAGGATGTCGGAGAAGCGCTGCGGCACGCCGCCGCCGCGGGTACTGACGTAGCGCACTAAAGGAGTTCTTCGAGGCGGATGCGCGTCACTTTTCCGAGCACCG
>DASTTC010000565.1:0-5051 GCA_035760345.1 Burkholderiales bacterium
CAGCGCGGCTCGCCGGCGTACGCGCGGCGCTGCAGGACGTGTTGTCGAGGAGCCGGCAGGGCAGTCTGCTGCGCACCGGCATTCATGTCGTGCTCGCCGGTCGGCCCAATGTCGGCAAGTCGAGCCTGCTCAACCGGCTGACGGGAGAAGACCGCGCCATCGTGACGCCGGTGCCGGGCACCACGCGCGATGCGCTTCGAGAGTCCATCCAGATCGAGGGCGTGCCGCTCGTCGTCGTCGACACTGCGGGACTACGTGTGCCTTCGGATCCCGTGGAGCGTCTTGGCATCGAGAGAACGCAGATCGAACTCGCACAGGCGGACTTGGTCATTGCAGTGTTCGAGGCGGGCGAACCCCAGGCGGCGCTCGAGGCGCTGCCCGAGGGCGTGGCGCGGGTCGAGGTCTACAACAAGGTGGATCTGGCGCCCGATTTCGTTCCACCCGCAGGCGCCTTGGCGGTTTCCGCCATGACGGGCGCGGGCATGGATGCGCTCAAAGGCAGGATCCTCGCGGAAGCGGGCTGGCGCGCTGCGGGCGAATCCGTGTTCCTTGCGCGCGAGCGGCACTTGCAGGCGCTGCAACAGGCGGCGACGCATTTGCAGGCCGCGGCAGACGAGTTGCGTCGCTGGGAGCTATTTGCCGAGGAACTGCGGTTGGCACAGGCGGCGCTGGCCGGCATCACGGGCGAGGTCACGGCGGACGACCTGCTCGGCGAGATCTTCGGCCGCTTCTGCATCGGCAAATAGCGTCATCCAAGAACTTGATCAGACAGGCGTTTTAGGGCGTGGCGCCGCTCTGACTCGCGCGGTAGAATGCTTGCCACATCGCACCGTTACGGCCCCCCAAGGGCCGTTTTGCTTTCAGGAGTTCACGTCGGAGATGAACGCCCCGGGCACCGCGCACAAGGACTATTCCCAGGCACCTGACTGGGTGCGCCACGCAGGCATGCGGCAATGGGTGTCGGAGACCGCGCGGCTCGCCCAGCCGGAGCGCGTCATCTGGTGCGACGGGTCGCAGGCCGAATACGACCGGCTGTGCGATGAACTTGTGCAAGCGGGCACCTTCGTCAAGCTGAACCAGAAACTGCGCCCGAACAGTTATCTCGCCCGCTCGCACCCGAGCGACGTGGCGCGCATGGAGGATCGCACCTTCATCTGCAGCCAGACGCGGGAGCAGGCGGGCCCCACCAACCATTGGGTCGACCCGCGCGAGATGCGCGGAACGCTGCAGCGCCTGTTCGAGGGCTGCATGCGCGGACGTACGATGTACGTGATGCCGTTCTCGATGGGGCCGATCGGCTCGCACATCGCGCAGATCGGGGTGGAGATCTCCGATTCGGCGTATGTGGCGGTAAACATGCGCGTCATGACCCGCATGGGCCGCGCGGTGGCCGACTGGCTGGGCGAGGATGGGGATTTCGTACCCTGCGTGCACTCGGTTGGCGCGCCGCTGGCGCCCGGGCAGAAGGATGTGCCGTGGCCGAGCAACGACAGGGAGAAGTGGATCGTGCATTTCCCGGAGACGCGGGAGATCTGGTCCTACGGCTCCGGCTATGGCGGCAATGCGCTGCTCGGCAAGAAGTGCCTGGCACTGCGCATTGCCTCAGTCATGGCGAGGGACGAGGGCTGGCTCGCCGAGCACATGCTGATTCTTGGCGTGGAGTCGCCCGCCGGGCAGAAGTCCTACGTGGCGGCGGCATTTCCGAGCGCCTGCGGCAAGACCAACTTTGCCATGCTCATCCCGCCCACGGCCTACAGCGGCTGGAAGATCACGACGATCGGCGAGGACATCGCCTGGATCAAGCCGGGGCACGACGGGCGCCTGTACGCCATCAATCCGGAAGCGGGCTTCTTCGGTGTTGCGCCAGGAACGTCGCAAGCGACCAATCCGAACGCCATGAAGACGCTGGCCGCGAACGTCATCTTCACCAACGTGGCTCTCACCCCCGAGGGCGATGTCTGGTGGGAGGGCATGACGGATACGCCGCCGGACCGGCTCATCGACTGGCAAGGCAAGGATTGGACACCGGGCTGTGGACGGCTTGCGGCGCATCCCAATTCGCGCTTCACGGTGGCCGCTGCCCGATGCCCGTCCATGGACGCGAAGTGGGAGGACGCGGGCGGCGTACCGATCGCGGCGTTCCTGTTCGGCGGCCGGCGCTCGAGCACGGTGCCGCTCGTAGTGGAGGCGCCGTCCTGGGAAGAAGGCGTCTATATGGCCGCGACGCTCGGCTCAGAGACCACCGCGGCGATTACCGGCAAGGTCGGCGTCGTGCGGCGCGACCCGATGGCCATGCTCGCATTCTGCGGCTATCACATGGGCGATTACTTCGCGCACTGGCTGAGGATGGGCAAGGTCGTGCATCACCCACCGCGCATCTTCCGCGTGAACTGGTTTCGCAAGGATGCGCAGGGCAAGTTCATCTGGCCTGGCTTCGGTGAAAACATGCGCGTGCTGGAGTGGATCGTCGGGCGCTGCCACGGCCTCGAGCACGGCGTGGAGACGGCGCTGGGCATCATGCCGCGATACGAAGATCTGAACTGGACCGGATTGTCGCGGTTCACGCGTGAGCAGTTCGAGGCGATTGCGAGTGTGAATGCCGCGGCGTGGCGGGAGGAGGTCGTCGCGCACGACCAGCTCCTCGACCAGCTGAAATCGCGGCTGCCCCCTGCGCTGGCGCAGTGCCGCGCGCAACTGCACGTCAAACTCGGCGCCTGACGTGACCCGGGTGTTCCACCGCAATCCGCGAGCCCGGTACCCGGTCGCGGTGCGCGGCGACGGGGCCTATGTCATCGACCGCGACGGCAAGCGCTATCTCGACGCCTCGGGCGGAGCTGCCGTTTCTTGCCTGGGGCATTCCGACGCGGCAGTGGTGAAGGCGATCCAGGAGCAGCTGGCACAGTTGCCGTTCGCGCACACGTCTTTTTTCACCAACGAGCCGATGGAGGCGCTGGCGGAGGCGCTGATCGCGCGGGCACCCGCGCCCCTGGACAAGGTGTACTTCGTCTCGGGTGGCTCGGAGGCCGTGGAAGCCGCACTGAAGCTTGCGCGCCAGTACTTCGTGGAAAAGGGCGAGCCGCAGCGACGGTTCCTGATCGGGCGGCGCCAGTCCTATCACGGCAACACGCTCGGCGCCCTCGCGGTCGGCGGCAACGCATGGCGCCGCAAGCAGTTCCAGCCGCTCCTTATCGAGGCGAGTCATGTTTCGCCCTGCTATGCGTATCGTGGGCAGGAGGCGGGCGAGTCCGATGTGGCGTACGGCGAGCGTCTGGCTGCAGAGCTCGAGGCGCAGATTCGTAGGCTGGGCGAAGACCAGGTGATGGCCTTCGTCGCCGAGACCGTGGTCGGCGCGACGCTGGGGGCCGTGCCCCCGGTATCCGGGTATTTTCGCAGCGTGCGCGAAGTATGCGATCGCTACGGGGTGCTGCTCATCCTCGACGAGGTGATGTGCGGCATGGGCCGGTGCGGATCGCTCTTCGCGTTCGAGCAGGAAGGCGTGGTGCCGGATCTCGTCACGGTGGCCAAGGGGCTGGGGGCGGGGTACCAGCCGATCGGTGCGACGCTGGTCGGCAGCCACATCTACGAGACGATCGTTTCAGGCAGCGGTTTCTTCCAGCATGGCCATACCTACCTCGGTCACGCCGCGGCGTGCGCTGGGGCGCTAGCGGTTCAGCGGCGGCTGCATGAAGATGGACTGTTGGGGCGCATGCCTGTCTTGAGTGCACAACTGGAAAGCAAGTTGCGCGAGGCGTTCGGCTCGCATCCGCATGTCGGCGACATTCGTGGCCGGGGGTTGTTCTGGGGCGTCGAATTGGTGGCCGACCGCAGCAGCAAGGCGCCGTTCGACCCGAGCCTTAAAGTCCATGCACGCATCAAGACAAAAGCGCTCGAGGCTGGCCTGCTGTGTTACCCGATGGGAGGCACGCTCGATGGCGTGCGGGGCGACCATGTGCTGCTTGCGCCGCCTTTCATTCTGGAGGAACGGCAGCTCGACGAGCTCGTCGGCAAGCTCGGCCAGGCGCTCGAGGCCGTGCTGAAGTCTCCGGTTGCCGCCTAGTGGCACCTTCCGCTAAGCTACACGCGCAAATTCCCCAGGAGATCGTCATGCGCAAACTCAGCGCCCTTGCAGCAGGATTGCTCGTCGCCGGCGTTCTCGCGCCTTCGGCGCAGGCACAGCAGAAATACATCACCATCGGGACGGGCGGTGTCACCGGGGTGTACTACCCCGCCGGCGGTGCGATCTGCCGGCTGGTCAACAAGGATCGCGCCAAGCATGGCATTCGCTGCTCGGTCGAGTCCACCGGCGGCTCGGTGTTCAACATCAATACCATCCAGGCGGGCGAACTTGACATGGGCGTCGCCCAGTCCGACGTGCATTACAACGCGGTCGCGGGCAAGGCGCAGTTCAAGGCGCCGTTCCGCGAGCTGCGCGCGGTGGTCGCGCTGCACCCCGAGCCCGTGACGGTCGTGGTACGCAAGGAATCCGGCGTCAACAGCTTCGCCGATCTCAAGGGCAAGAAGTTCAACGTCGGCAATCCGGGATCGGGAACGCGCGCGACGCTCGAAGAGTTGATTGGCGCCATGGGCTGGAACCTGTCGGCGTTTTCCCTCGCTTCGGAGCTCAAGGCGGACGAGCACGGGCCGGCATTGTGCGACGGCAAGATCGACGGCTTCTTCTATCTCGTCGGGCATCCTTCGGCCAACATCCAGGATCCGACGACCGTATGCGGCGCAAAGCTCGTGTCGGTGACCGGCGCCGCAGTGGACAAGCTGGTCAAGGCCAACGCCTACTACGCCCACGCCACCATTCCTGGCGGGCTGTACCCGGGAAATCCGCAGGACACGAAGACCTATGGTGTGCTCGCGACCATCGTGTCGTCGTCCAAGGTTCCGGCGGATACGGTCTATACGGTGGTGAAGGCGATCTTCGACAACTTCGACGAGTTCAAGAAGCTGCACCCGGCCTTCCAGGTGCTCAAGCCCGAGAACATGGTGAAGGATGGCTTGTCGGCGCCGCTGCACGATGGCGCGGCCCGCTACTATCGCGAGAA
>DASTTC010000566.1:0-2512 GCA_035760345.1 Burkholderiales bacterium
ACGTGGATCATGTCGAACCCTCCTCTTTAGGAAATCTTCTTCAGCTTCTGCAGCGAGCGCATGCCGCGGGCAATGGGCACCTCCGGGAACAGCCGCGGCCACTCGGTGTAGCTGACCTCGCCGACGTAGATGTCGCCGCGCGAATCCACCGCGAGGCCGTGCGGCGCGACGAACTTGCCCGTTTCCAGCCCCGGACCGGCCTCGCCGCCCAGGCGCGCGAGCAGCCTGCCCGTCGCATCGACGATCGAGAGGCGCGGGCCGAGGTTGGGGTGCTGGCGGTTGATGTTCATGCCGGGCCCGAGCTCGCCGATGATGAACTGCAGCTTCGGCCCGCGGCAGCAGTACAGGCCGCACGGGCGGTGCATGTTCACCCACTGCGTCTCGTACTTGCCGTGGCCGTCGAACACCTGCACGCGGTGGTTCTCGCGGTCGGCGACGTACACCCAGCCCTCGGCGTCGGTGACGATGTTGTGCACGATGTTGAACTGGCCTTCGTCGGTGCCCGGCTCGCCCCAGGACATGAGCCGTTTGCCGTCGGGCGAGTACTTGTGCACCTTCGCGTTGCCATAGCCGTCGGCGACATAGATCTCGCCCTTGGGCGAGAGCGCGGTGTGGGTGCAGCGATGGAACGGCTCGCCGCTCATGTAGGGCGCGGGCTTGCCGGGCACGCCAAGCTCCAGCAGCACCTTGCCGTCGGTAGCGCACTTGCGCACCACATGGCCGGCATCGTCCGTCAGGTACAGGAGGTCGTTGGCGTCGATGTGCAGGCCGTGTGCGCGCGGGTACTGGCCTTCGCCCCAGGAGCGCAGGAATCGGCCGTCGCGATCGAACACCATCATCGGATGTGCGCCGCGGTTGAACACATAGACGCGATCCTGGCTGTCGCAGGCGACCGCCGCCACGTCCTTGAACTCCCAGCCCTCGGGCAGCTGCGCCCAGTTCTCCACCACTTCGTAGCGGTGCTCGCCGCTGCCCAGGATCATCGTCACGTGTTCACCATACGATCGCAGAAGCCGGAAAGCACTCGGACTTGGAACCGCGCGGATCGCACCCGGCCTCGATGAGCCCGGTCTCCCCATCGTACGCGGCGCAGGACACGAAGCCCTCGGTCCAGTCGGGCGCCACGTCGAGGCCGTGGCCGCGGCGGCGCAGTTCCTCCAGCACCTGGGCGCCGAAGCGCGGTTCAATCCGCACGCGGTTGGGCTCGCTCGCATGCGGCGCAAAAAACCCCGGCGTATGCTCCGAGGACAGGCGCGGCGCCTCGATCGCCTCCGGAATCGACATGCCGTAGGCGGCGCGGCACAGATAAAACTGCAGCAGCCACTGGCCCTGATTGTCCCCGCCCATGGTGCCGAAGGCCATCCAGGGCTTGCCGCTCCTGAATGCCATCGAGGGCGTGAGCGTGGTGCGCGGGCGCTTGAACGGCGCCACCACGTTCGGGTGATGCGCCGGCCCGAGGTAGAAGGTCATCATGCGCACCGATAGCGCAAAACCGAGCGGCTCGATCACTTCGGCGGACGAAATCCACCCGCCGCTCGGCGTGAAGGAGGCCATGTTGCCTTTGGCGTCCACCGCGTCCACGTGCACGGTGCCCGGGCCCCAGTCCTTGGGCGTGAGCTTGTCGCCTTCCGGCAGCAGCGCGGCGTTGTTCCAGGCATCGCCCGGGCGCAGCTCGAGGTTCGCGCGCTGCAGGTCGATGAGCGCCGCGCGCTTGTTCGTGTACGCAGGCGAGAGCAGCACGTCGGCCGGCACCTTCGCCAGCGCAGGGTCGCCGTAGTACTGTTCCCGGTCGGCATAGGCGAGCTTCATCGCCTCGATGAGCAGATGGCAGTAATCCGGCGTGCCGAAGCCGATCCGCTTCAGGTCGAACTGCCCCATCAGCGCGAGCGTCTGCAGTTCGGCCGGTCCCTGCGTCCAGAACCCGGTCTTGAACAGCTCGGTGTCGCCGAAACGCAGCGACGCCGGCTGTTCGATCTTCGTTTCGAACGCCGCGAGGTCTTCACGCGCGAGCAAACCGTCCTTTTCCTTCGAGAACTTCGCGATTTCGGCGGCGACGTCGCCCTGGTAGAAGGCCGCGAGCGGATCCTTCGCGACGGCGAGGTAATCAAACGTTCTTGCGAGCGCCGGATTGCGCAGCAAAGCGCCGACCTCGGGCGCCGGCAGGTAAAGCTGCGCGCTGCCCGGCCACTCGGCCTCGAAGCGCTCGCGCATCGGCACGATGCCGTACTTGTGCTGGTTGCGCAGGCCTTCGGACACCGGAAAACCGTTCTTCGCGAGCGCGAGCGCCGGCGCGATCACATCGCGCAAAGGCATCGTGCCCCACTTGCGCAGCGCGGTGACGAGCGCGCCGAACGCGGCGGGCACGCCCGCGGCGAGGATGCCCGAATCCGGAATGTCGGTGAGGCCGCGTGCGCCGAACGCTTCCGGCGTCGCCTTCGCCGGCGCCGCCATATTCCCGTTCACGGCGATGACGCGCGATTCGCCCGCCAGACGCACGAGCAGCGGGCATTCG
>DASTTC010000567.1:0-2657 GCA_035760345.1 Burkholderiales bacterium
CGCGGCGCCGGAACAGGGCCACGACGTGGTCGTAGTCGCGCACCGCGCGCATGTCGAGCAACAGTGGCGGCTCGCCATGCACCCAGAGCGCAGCCGCCGCGAGCATGGCGCCCTCGATGCAGTGCGCCCGGCGCGCGCGCAACACTTCGCGCACGCTATTGCAGGTGTCGCCGTGCGGCTCGAAGTTCTGCCGCAGATCGTACAGAAAGGCCTGGATCTTGCGAGGCGTGTCCAGGCGGCGCAGCACGGCGAACTCGGCCGGCGTGAGGCCGAGGTCTTCGCGGCGGGCGGTCCGTCGGCGGGCGGGCATCGGCGCGCATCTTGACATGGCCGGCCGCGCGGGTTGATACTTAACCTTATGGTTCAGTATAAGGACGAGGTGCTCGACCGCGTGTTCTCCGCCCTGGCGGACCCGACGCGGCGCCAAGTGCTCGAGTCGCTCGGACAGGGTAGCCTCGCCGTGTCGGAGCTCGCCGAACCGCACGGCATGTCGCTGCCGGGATTCATGAAGCACCTGCGGGTGCTCGAGGACGCCGGCCTCATCGCGCGCACCAAGGAAGGGCGCGTGGTGAGCTGCGAGCTGTCGGCGGCGCCGATGCAGCAGGCCGCGAACTGGATGCAGCGCTACGAGAAATTCTGGACCGAAAAGCTCGATGCGCTCGCGCGCTACCTTTATCAGCAGGAGGAGTTGCAGACATGGAAGACGCCCGCCTCGCCGAAAGGCCCTCGCTCACCCTTGAGCGCTTCTACCCCGTCGCGCCGGAAAAAGTCTGGCGCGCCTGGACCGACCCGCAAGCGCTGAGCCGCTGGTTCGGGCCGGGCGGAGACCAGCCGGTGGCATTGGCGGAGCTCGATGTACGCGTGGGCGGGCGCTTTCGCGTCCTGTTTGGCGGCGCCGACGGCAACGAGCACGAGGTGCAAGGTGTCTACCGGGAAGTGGTGCCCAACCGCCGGCTGGTGTTCACCTGGGTCTGGCCGCGCACCACGCCGGAGCGCGAGTCGCGGGTGACGATCGAGTTGAGGCAGGCCGGCCGCGGCACCGAAATCGTATTTACGCATGCACAACATCACGACGAGGCCGTGCGCGATGGGCACCGCCAGGGTTGGAGCGAAGCGTTCGCCAAGCTCGAGCAGTACCTGAAGACCGCAGAATAGAGAGGAGAGCGCCATGCTGCAGAACTCGCCCATGTACGCCTACATACCCGCGAAGGACGTCAGCCGCGCCCGCAAGTTCTACGAGGGCAAGCTTGGCTTCAAGGCCAGGCAGGAGGTGGCGGGCGGGGTGGCTTACGGGTTCGGCAAGGGTACGGGGTGCTTCCTCTATCCGACGCCGAACGCCGGCACCTCCATGGCGAGCCAGGCATTCTGGCAGGTCGACGACATCGAGCGCGAAGTCACCGAGCTGAAGGCGCGCGGCGTGAAGTTCGAGGAATACGACATGCCGGGCATGAAAGGCAGGAACAGCATCTATGCCGGCGGCGGCGCGAGGGCCGCTTGGTTCAAGGACAGCGAGGGGAATATCCTCGCCGTGGTCCAGAGCGTCTGACCCAACCGCTACGGAGGATTCATGGCTTACGTCGACGGTTTCGTATTGCCGGTGCCGAAGAAGAACCTGCAGGCCTATGTGCGCATCGCGCGCAAGTCTGGCAAGGTGTGGCGCGAGCATGGCGCGCTCGACTACAGGGAGTGCGTCGCGGACGACGTGAAGAAGGGAAAGTGGACCTCGTTCCCGCAGGCGGTGAAACTCAAGCCCGGCGAAGTGGTGTGGTTTTCCTGGATCGTCTACAGGAATCGCAAGCATCGGGACCGCGTGAACAAGAAAGCGATGAAGGACCCGCGCATCACCAGCATGATGGACCCGAAGAAGTTCCCCTTCGACGGCAAGCGCATGTTCTGGGGCGGATTCAAGGTGATGGTGGATCTATGACCCCGTTCGAAATTCAGCGCGTCTTCGACGCCCCGCGCGAGCGGGCATGGAACGCCTGGACCGAGGCCGAGCAGCTCAAGCACTGGTGGGGGCCCAAGGGTTTCACCTGCACGCGCTGCACGGTGGATCTGCGCCCGGGCGGGCTGATGCAATACTGCCTGCGCTCGCCCGACGGGCAGGAGATGTGGGGCCGGTTCGTCTACCGGGAGATCGTGAAGCCGCAGAAGCTCGTCTTCGTCGTCGCCTTCTCGGACGAGAAGGGCGGCATCACGCGCCATCCCATGAGCCCGGACTGGCCGCAGCAGATCCTGTCCACGGTGGAGTTCGAGGCCCAGGGCGGCAAGACGAAAATCACCGTGCGCTGGATCCCGGTCGAAGCCACGGCTCTCGAGCGCAAGACCTTCGAGGACGGCCGCGACAGCATGAAGCAGGGTTGGACGGGGACGTTCGAGCAGCTCAAGGCGTATCTGTCGCTATGAGCAGCACCGCGGCCCGCAAGCGCCACGAGCACACGGTGGCGGTGACGCGCATCTTCGAAGGGCGGGAAGATCCGTTGTGAAGGCCGTCGCGGAGACGTAATCAGGACTACCAAACCCAAGGAGAATTTCCGATGAAAGTGACATCGATACCCGAAGGCATGCACAGCGTCACCCCGCACCTCGTCTGCGCCGGCGCCGCCGAGGCGATCGAGTTCTACAAGAAGGCGTTCGGTGCCGTGGAAGGCGGCCGC
>DASTTC010000568.1:0-5343 GCA_035760345.1 Burkholderiales bacterium
GCCCCACACGCGGTCGGTCTCCTGGCCCTTGGTGGTGCAGATGATGACCGGGATGTCCTTGGTGGCGCTGTCCTTGCTCAGGGTGCGCGTCGCCTGGTAGCCGTTCTGTCCCGGCATCACGACGTCCATCAGCACGAGGTCCGGACGCTGCTGCTTGACCATCTCGAGCGCCTTCTCGGCACTCTCGGCAGTGGAGACCTGGTAGCCGCTCTTGGCCAGGATGTCGCTCAGGAACTGGCGATCGGTGGGCGAGTCGTCGACGACGAGGATGTTCTTGATGGGCATGGTGCGGTTCTCTCGGGCTAAGGGTCAGGATGCGGGGGCCGCGGGGCCGACGTATTCGTTGACCGCGTCAATCAGCGCTTCCTTGGTGAAAGGCTTGGTGAGATAGCGGTCGGATCCGGCGAGCCGGCCGCGGGCACGGTCGAACACGCCGTCCTTGCTCGACAGCATGATCACTGGCGTGGTCTTGAGCGCGGGGTTCTGCTTGATCAGCGCGCAGGTCTGGTAGCCGTCGAGCCGCGGCATCATGATGTCGACGAAGATCACCCTCGGGTGGTGGTCGCTGATCTTGGCCAGCGCGTCGAAGCCGTCCTCGGCGAGGATCACATCGAAGCCGGCCTGGCGCAGGAACATCTCGGCGCTGCGCCGGATCGTGTTGCTGTCATCGATGACCAGGACCTTGATCGGACCTGGGGTTGCCTCGGTCACGGACTTCTCTCCCCCTCCCCCAACTGACATGAGTACGAATGAAGCCCTTTTTTGTCAGGCCTTTATCGCACCCATTTAATGTGGAATCATACCTGCGCTTCGGCCGATATCAAAATCCAATGTGGCCACGCAGCCCGGTGCCGCACATTGCGCTTGAAGTCAGCTGCGTGCACCCAATATAGCGACGTTTGGAGACCCCATTTTTCCCTGATGTCCGATCCGAAGCCGCAATCTGAAAAAGTTCGAGAAGCGGGACTGGCCGCCGGCCCGGAGCCGCGTCGATCGCTGGAAGAGTCGCTCGCCGACGCCCTGGCACAGCTCGACGAGCAGCGGGAAGCACGCCTGCGCGCGCTGGCCGACGCCGACAATACGCGCAAGCGCGCGCAGTCCGAGATCGCCCAGGCACGCAAGTTCGCCACCGAGCGCCTGATCGAGGAGCTGCTGCCGGTCATGGACAGTCTCGACGCAGCCCTCGGCGCGTCGGCTGACGACGGCGCGGCTTTGCTTTCCGGAGTGGACGTGACGCGCAAACAACTGCTCGGCGTGTTCGAGCGGGCCGGCGTTGTCGAAGCGACGCCCGAACCGGGGCAGCGCTTCGACCCGCACCGCCATCAGGCGATGGTGGTGGTGGAGTCCGACCAGGAGCCCAACTCCGTGGTCGCCGTGCACCAGAAGGGCTACGCCCTGCACGAGCGCATCGTGCGCCCTGCCCTGGTCACGGTCGCCAAGGCGAAAGCAGTTGAAAACGGGGCCGGAAACCCCATCTCTGACAGTAACTTGGAATCGAACTGAGGCAACCACCATGGCAAAGATCATCGGCATCGACCTGGGCACGACCAATTCCTGCGTGGCGATCATGGAGGGCGGCAAGGCCAAGGTGATCGAGAACTCCGAGGGCTCGCGCACGACGCCCTCCACCGTCGCCTACACCGAGGACGGCGAGATCCTGGTCGGCGCGTCGGCCAAGCGCCAGGCGGTCACCAACGCGAAGAACACCATCTATGCCGTCAAGCGCCTCATCGGAAGGCGTTTCGGCGAGAAGGAGGTGGAGAAGGACATCCACCTGATGCCCTACGGCATCGTGAAGGCCGACAACGGCGACGCCTGGGTCGAGGTGCGCGGCAAGAAACTCGCGCCGCAGCAGGTGTCGGCCGAGATCCTGCGCAAGATGAAAAAGACGGCCGAAGACTACCTGGGCGAGGAAGTCACCGAAGCCGTGATCACGGTGCCGGCCTACTTCAACGACTCCCAGCGCCAGGCCACCAAGGACGCGGGCCGCATCGCCGGCCTGGACGTCAAGCGCATCATCAATGAGCCCACGGCGGCGGCGCTCGCCTTCGGCATGGACAAGCAGGAAAAGCGCGACCGCAAGATCGCCGTGTACGACCTGGGCGGCGGTACCTTCGACATCTCGATCATCGAAATTGCCGACGTCGAAGGCGAAAAGCAGTTCGAGGTGCTGTCCACGAACGGCGATACGTTCCTCGGCGGGGAAGACTTCGACCAGCGCCTGATCGACCACATCGTCACCGAGTTCAAGAAGGATGCGGGCGTCGACCTGGCCAAGGACGTGCTGGCGCTGCAGCGCCTGAAGGACGCCGCGGAGAAAGCGAAGATCGAACTGTCGTCCTCGCAACAGACCGAGATCAACCTGCCCTACATCACGGCGGACGCCTCGGGCCCGAAGCACCTGACGATGAAGATCACGCGCGCCAAGTTCGAGTCGCTGGTGGACGAGCTCATCCAGCGCACCATCGAACCCTGCCGCATCGCGATCAAGGACGCGGGCGTGCAGGCCTCGGATATCGCCGACGTGATCCTGGTCGGCGGGCAGACGCGCATGCCCAAGGTGGTCGACAAGGTGCGCGAGTTCTTCGGCAAGGAGCCGAGGAAAGACGTCAATCCGGACGAAGCCGTGGCCATCGGCGCCGCGATCCAGGCGGGCGTGCTCAAGGGCGACGTCAAGGACGTGTTGCTGCTCGACGTGACGCCGCTGTCGCTCGGCATCGAGACGCTGGGCGGCGTGATGACCAAGCTCATCAACAAGAACACCACCATCCCCACCAAGGCGCAGCAGGTGTTCTCCACCGCCGACGACAACCAGAACGCGGTCACCATCCACGTGCTGCAGGGCGAGCGCGACATGGCCTCGGGCAACAAGTCGCTCGGCCAGTTCAACCTCACCGACATCCCGCCGTCGCCGCGCGGCATGCCGCAGATCGAGGTCACCTTCGACATCGACGCCAACGGCATCCTGCACGTGGCGGCCAAGGATAAAGCCACCGGCAAGGAAAACAAGATCAAGATCCAGGCGAGCTCGGGCCTGAACGAGGCAGAGATCCAGCGCATGGTGAAAGACGCCGAAACGCATGCCGAGGAGGATCGCAAGCTCCTCGAGCTGGTGAACGCCCGCAACGCCTGCGAGGCGCTGGTGCACACGGTGAAGAAATCGCTCAAAGAGCACGGCGACAAGTTGGATGCCGCGGACAAGGACGGCATCGAGGCCGCGCTGAAGGACGCCGAGGGCGTGCTGAAGTCCGAGAGCAAGACCGAGATCGAAGCCAAGGCGGAGGCGCTGGCCAAGGCCGCGCAGAAGCTGGGCGAGAAGATATACGCCGAGAGCCAGCAGGCGGCGCAAGGCGCGGCGCAGGCCGAGCCGGGCGCGTCGGCGGGAGAGGCCAAGCCGGCGGACGGCGACGTGGTCGACGCCGAGTACACTGAGGTGAAGGACAAGAAGGCCGGTTGATCACGCGACAATGACCGCGGCCGGGCGGTGCGCGCAAGCGCGCCGCCCGTTTTGCCGTCTGGAAAGGCACATGGCGAAGCGCGACTACTACGAAGTACTGGGCGTCAACCGGGACGCGTCGGCGGACGACATTCGCAAGGCGTATCGCAAGCTCGCCATGAAATGGCACCCGGACCGCAATCCCGACAACCCCAAGGCCGAGGACCACTTCAAGGAGGCGCAGGCGGCCTACGAAGTGCTGTCGGACACGCCCAAGCGCAGCGCCTACGACCAGTTCGGCCACGCCGGCGTCGATTCCCAGGCCGGCATGGGCGCCGCGGGCGGCTCGGGCTTCGGCGACATCTTCAACGACATCTTCGGCGACATCTTCGGCGGGGCCCGCGGCGGCCGCTCGAACGTGTTCCGGGGTGCCGACCTGCGCTACAACCTCGAAATTACGCTGGAGCAGGCGGCGCATGGATTCGAGACGCGCATCCGCATCCCGACCATGGCGCCGTGCGCGACCTGCCATGGCAGCGGCGCGAAGGCCGGCACGCAAGCCCAGACCTGCCCCACCTGCCGCGGCGCCGGCCAGGTGCGCGTGTCGCAGGGCCCGTTCTCCATCGCGCAAACCTGCCCACGCTGCCATGGCACCGGGAAGATCATTCCCAACCCGTGCACGGCGTGCAGCGGAAACGGGCGCGTGAAACACCAGAAGACGTTGTCGGTGAAAATCCCGTCCGGCGTGGATGAAGGCGACCGCGTGCGGCTGTCGGGCGAAGGCGAGCCGGGGGTGAACGGCGGCCCGGCGGGAGACCTGTACGTGCAGGTGCACATCAAGCCGCACCCGGTGTTCCAGCGCGACCACGACGACCTGCACTGTGAAATGCCCATCTCCATCACCACCGCCGCGCTGGGCGGCGAGATCGAGATTCCCACGCTGGACGGCTCGGCGCGCATCCGCGTACCGGCCGAGAGCCAGTCGGGCAAGACCTTTCGGCTGCGCGGCAAGGGCATCAAGGGCGTGCGCAGCCATGCGCCGGGCGATCTTTTCTGCCACGTCGCGGTGGAAACTCCGGTCAACCTCACGACGCGGCAAAAGGAGTTGCTGCGCGAGTTCGAGGGCATCAGCGACCAAGACGTCGCGCGCCACAATCCGCGCAGCAAGACCTGGCTGGAGAAGGTGAAGGAGTTCTTCGAGGGCTAGCGGGTCCCCGGTGGCGCACCTCGAGGAGCCCCTGCTAGACTTCTGGCATAGTTAGCCGGGAGGGGGTTCCGACATGCAACGCCATCTGAGGCGCCTCTTGTGCGCCTCACTCCTGTTCTGCGTCAGCTTGGGCGCCGCAGCGGACGCGGTCACCGACCGGGCGAAGGCGCTGCTGCAGCGCCAGGACGCGCAAGGCGCCTACAAGCTCCTGTTGCCGCTCGAGCCCCAGCGCGCGGGCGATCCCGAGTATGACTACCTGTTGGGCATCGCCGCGCTGGATGCGGGCGACCCGGAACGCGCCATCTTCGCCCTCGAACGGGTGCTCGCCGTGCAGCCGGATAACCTGCAGGCGCGCGCGGAGATCGCGCGGGCTTACATGGCCACCGGGGAGCGCGACGCGGCCAAGCGCGAGCTGGAAGCCGTGCGCGCGCGGCAAGTGCCGCCGCAGGTCAGAGAGACCATCAACCGGTTCCTGTCGGCGATTGCGGCGGCCGAGCGCACGCGCGTGGACAAGTACCTGGAGATCGCGTTCGGCTACGACACGAACGTCAACAGCGCGACCGGGATGTCGACCATCGCGATTCCGTTCTTCGGCGGCGCCAACTTCACGCTTGACCCCTCATTGACCGAGCGCGATGACCGCTTTCTCAACCTGGCTGCTGGAGTCAATTTCACGCGCAAGCTCAGCCTGGCTTGGTCG
>DASTTC010000569.1:0-2329 GCA_035760345.1 Burkholderiales bacterium
GGTGGTGAAGGCGATCTTCGACAACTTCGACGAGTTCAAGAAGCTGCACCCGGCCTTCCAGGTGCTCAAGCCCGAGAACATGGTGAAGGATGGCTTGTCGGCGCCGCTGCACGATGGCGCGGCCCGCTACTATCGCGAGAAGGGCTGGCTCAAGTAGGCCACGACGGGCGGTAGCGACAGAAAGGGGCGAAACGCGGGTTTCGCCCCTTTTTTGTTTCGAGGGGGCAACGGCGATGGCGAGGAAAGCGAAAGGGGCGAGTCCCGACCTGCAGCAGCTAATTGCCGACGCGGACACGGGCGGGCGCGCCGCGCACGGCCTCGTGGGCAAGCTGATCTTTGCGGTCGCGGTGGCGTGGTCGCTGTTCCAACTCTGGTATGCCTCGCCCCTGCCCTTCACCCTGGGCTGGGGAATCCTGAACGATACCGAGGCGCGCTCGCTGCACCTGGGCGTCGGCTTGCTGCTCGCGTTCTTGTGCTATCCGGCCCTACGCACGCCGTCCCAGCGGGCGGGCGTGCCGTGGTTCGACTGGATCCTCGGCCTGATCGGCGCGCTGGCCGGCGCCTACTTTCTGTTCTTTTACGGCGAACTCGCCACGCGCCCCGGACAGCCGAACCTGCAGGACATTGTGGTCGCTTCCTGCGGCCTGATCTTCCTGCTCGAGGCCACGCGCCGCGCGGTTGGCCTGCCGATGACCGTCCTGGCGATCGCGTTCCTCGCGTACACGATACTGGGGCAGTTATTGCCGGAGGTTATCGCGCACAAGGGAGCGTCCTGGGAACGCCTGCTCGTGCACCAATGGCTGACGACCGAAGGCGTGTTCGGCGTCGCGCTCGGTGTCTCCGTGGGCTACATCTTCATCTTCGTGCTGTTCGGGTCGCTGCTCGACAAGGCGGGCGCAGGCAATTACATGATGCAGGTGTCGTTTGCTGCGCTGGGGCACCTGCGCGGGGGTCCGGCCAAGGTCGCCGTAGTGTCCTCGGGCCTCAATGGCCTCATCTCGGGCTCGTCGGTATCGAACGTGGTTTCGGGCGGCATCTTCACCATCCCGCTGATGACCAAGGCGGGCTATGGCGGCGTCAAGGCAGGCGCGATTGAAACGGCGTCTTCGGTCAATGGGCAGATCATGCCACCGGTCATGGGAGCGGCCGCATTCCTGATGGTCGAGTACGTGGGCATTCCGTATACCGACGTCATCAAGCACGCGTTTCTGCCCGCGCTCATCTCCTACATCGCGTTGTTCTACATCGTCCACCTCGAGGCACTGAAGCTCGGGATGGAGCCCACCGCGCAGGCGCGCGAGCGCCCCTTCCATCAGAAGCTGACCGCCTGGGGCCTGGGGATCTCGGGTTCGATCGTCGTGTGCAGCCTGATTTACTGGGTGGCGCAGGGCGCCAAGAACCTGTTCGGCCCGGTGGCTGCGCCCTGGGTGCTGGGCGCGCTGCTGGGCGCGCTCTATGTCTATACGGTGCGGGTCGCGGCGCGTTGCCCGGACCTGCCGCAGGACATCGACATCGACAATCCCGTGTTACCCGATACCTGGCCGACGGTGAAGGCGGGAGTGCATTTCCTCATCCCGATCGGCGTGCTCGTCTGGTGCCTGATGATCGAGGAACTCTCGCCCGCCTTGTCCGCGTTTTGGGCGACGGCAATGCTGATCGCATTGATGGCGACGCAGCGGCCGTTGACCGCGTACTTCCGTGGCAAGCGCCGGATCGCACGCGAAGCGAAACGCGGCGGACAGGAAGTGGTCGAGGGGCTCAATGCCGGCGCGCGCAACATGGTCTCCATCGCCATCGCGACCGCGACCGCGGGCATCATCGTGGGCGGTATCACGCTCACGGGACTGGGCTTTCGCATGACCGACTTCGTGGAGGTCGTGTCGCAGGGCAATATCGTCGTGATGCTGCTGTTCACGGCGTTCGTTTGCCTGGTGCTTGGGCTGGGCGTGCCCACGACCGCGAATTACATCCTGGTGGCGACGCTGATGGCGCCGGTGATCGTCGAACTGGGCGCGCAGTCCGGGCTGGTGATCCCGCTCATCGCGGTTCACTTGTTCGTTTTCTACTACGGCATCATGGGCGACATCACGCCGCCCGTGGGGTTGGCGACCTTCGCTGCCGCTGCGATTTCGGGCGAAGACGCGATTAAGACGGGCCTGCAAGGCTCGGTCTACGCCTTGCGCACGGTGGTGCTGCCCTTCGTGTTCGTCTTCAACCCCATGCTGCTCCTGATCGACGTACGCAGCTGGTGGGAGGTGCTGCTGGTGGCATTTGCCGCGACCATGGCATCGCTCGCCTTTTCGGCCGCGACGCTCGGGTGGTTCCATTC
>DASTTC010000570.1:0-5046 GCA_035760345.1 Burkholderiales bacterium
GCCGCCTCGGCCTGCTCGCCGGATTCGATCTTGCCGCCGGGAAATTCCCAGTACCCGGCGTAGGGCTTGCCTGAAGGGCGCCGCGCAAGGAGAAAGGCGCCGTCGGCGCGCTGGATCACCGCCGCCGCGACTTCGACCGGCACGCTACTTCTTCTTGGCGTGCTTGCCGGCCCAGTCGCGGGCGAACTGGTAGGCGACCCGGCCGCTGCGCGAGCCGCGCTGCAGGGACCATTGCAGGGCCTCCTCGCGCGCCGCCTCGGCTTCCTTCGCGCCACAGCCCAGCGTGTTCAGCCAGTGCGCCACAATCTCCAGGTACTCGTCCTGGTCGAAAGGATAGAACGACACCCACAGCCCGAAGCGCTCCGAGAGCGAGATCTTCTCCTCGACCGTCTCGCCGGGGTGAATCTCGTCGCCGACGTACTTGGTCTCGAGATTTTCGGTCATGTACTCGGGCATCAGATGGCGACGGTTGGAGGTCGCATAGATCAGCACGTTCTCCGAGGTGGTCGAGATCGAGCCGTCCAACGCGACCTTCAGGGCGATGTAGCCGTCCTCCGCGCCATGAAACGTGAGGTCGTCGCAGAACACGAGAAACCGCTCCGGTCGGCCGGCCACCAGATCGGTGATGGCGGGCAGGTCCACCAGGTCGTTCTTCTCCACCTCGATGAGGCGCAGCCCCTGTCGCTGGTACTTATTGAGCAGGCCCTTGACGATCGAGGATTTGCCCGTACCGCGGGCGCCCGTGAGGAGCACGTTGTTCGCCGGCCGGCCCTCAAGGAATTGGCGCGTGTTCTGCTCCACTTTCGCGATCTGCGCCCCGATGCCTTGCAGGTCCGCCAAGCGCATCCGGTGCACATGGCGCACCGGCTGCAGCCAGCCGCGCGCGTTGATGCCCGAAGTCTTGCGCCAGCGCAAAGCGATGCTCGCCTGCCAGTCGGTCGGCGGCGGCGCGGGCGGCAGCAGTTGCTCGAGCCGCTGCAGGAGCGTCTCCAATTCCTTGCTCACGATCGATACTCGGCGTTGATCTTCACGTAGTCATAGGAAAAATCGCAGGTCCAGACCGTGGCCGCAGCGTTGCCTCGGTGCAGCGCCACGCGCACCGTGAACTCGGGTTTCGCCATCGCCGCCACGCCCTGCGCCTCGCGGTAGTCGGGGTCGCGCCCGCCCCTCACCGCCACGCGCACCTGGTCAATGTAGAGCGACACCTTTGCGGTGTCGAGTGTGGCGATGCCGGAGTTGCCGATGGCCGCAAGAATCCGGCCTAGGTTCGGGTCGCCGGCGAAAAACGCGGTCTTCACGAGCGGCGAATGCGCTATGGCGTAGGCCACCTTGCGGCACTCCGCCACGCTGCGCCCGCGCTCCACGCGCACGGTGACAAACTTGGTCGCGCCCTCGCCGTCGCGCACGATGGCTTGGGCCAGCGATTGCGCCACCTCGGTGATCGCGCCGCCAAGGGCTTCAAGGTCTTTCTTCGATCTCGCCACCAGGCCTTTTCCGGTGGCGAGACAGACAAACGCATCGTTCGTCGACGTGTCCCCGTCCACGGTGATGGCATTGAACGATCGCTCCGCTGCAGCCTTTGCAATGCGCTGCAGCGCGACTTTCGAAACGTTGGCATCCGTCGCCACGAACCCGAGCATGGTGGCCATGTCGGGGCGGATCATGCCCGAACCCTTGGCGATGCCCGTGACGACCGCGTCGCCGCCGGAAAGGCGCAGCGTCCTGGAGCAGGCCTTGGCGACCGTGTCGGTGGTCATGATCGCTTCGGCCGCCGCAGCCCAGTTGTCCGCCCGAAGATCGCCCACCGCCTCGGACAGGCCCGCCGTGATTCGCTCGACGGGAAGCGGTTCCATGATCACGCCGGTGGAAAACGGCAGCACTTGCTGCGTCCGGCAACCGAGCGCGGCAGCCACCGCGCCGCACACCGCGCGCGCCCTGGCCAGCCCGTCACGCCCCGTTCCTGCGTTGGCATTGCCGGTATTCACGACGAGCGCCCGCACCGGATGACGCAGATGCGCCTTGGCAACGACCACTGGCGCGGCACAAAAGCGGTTTCTGGTGAATACACCAGCCACCGCGGCACCCGGCGCCACGCGAACGACCAGCAGATCCCTGCGTCCGGGCTTGCGGATTCCCGCCCGGGCGACGCCCAGTTCCACGCCGTCAACGGTGCGCAGCGCGGCCGGATCGGGAGCCCGCAGATTCACCGCCATGAAGCTAGCTCAGCTTGCCGTGGCAGTGCTTGTACTTGCGCCCCGAGCCGCAGGGGCAAGGGTCATTGCGCCCGACCTTCTGGCCGGCACGCGCGGGCTGGGGCTTGGGCGCCGGCTCGCCCTCGCCGAGCGCAGTGTCGTAGTCGGCATGCTGCATGCGCACGTTCTCCACGTGTTGCGCCACGTCGGCCTGCGGCACGGCGTCGCTCGCACGGATCTCGACCGCCACCAGAGTGCGCGTGACTTCGAGCTTGACCGCCTCGAGCATGGCGCCGAACAGCTCGAACGCTTCGCGCTTGTACTCCTGCTTGGGATTCTTCTGCGCATAGCCGCGCAGGTGGATGCCCTGGCGCAGGTGGTCGAGCGCGGCCAGGTGCTCGCGCCAGTGCGCGTCCAGGATCTGCAGCATGACGTAGCGCTCGTACTGCCGGAACGACTCCTCCGCGCCCGGCGGGATCTTGGCGACGTAGGCCTCGTGCGAGCGCGCCGTGATCCGCTCGAGCAGTGCCGCTTCGCCCAGGTCCGGCTCCTTCGCGAGCCACTCGCTCACCGGCAGATGCAGGTTGAGCTCAGCCTTGAGCGCCGCTTCGAGGCCCTTTGCGTCCCACTGCTCCTCGACGCTCTCCTCGGGCACGTAGCTGCGAAACAGGTCGGCGACCACGCCCGCGCGCAAGTCGATGATGCGCTCGGATACGTCCTGCGATTCGAGCAACTCGTTCCTGAGCGCGTAGATGGTCTTTCTCTGGTCGTTGGAGACGTCGTCGTACTCCAGCAACTGCTTGCGGATGTCGAAGTTCCGGGCTTCGACCTTGCGCTGCGCGCTTTCGATGGAGCGGGTCACCATGCCGTGCTCGATGGCTTCGCCCTCGGGCATGCGCAGCATCACCATGATCTTGTTGATGCGCTCGCCGGCGAAAATACGCAGCAGCGGATCCTCGAGCGACAGGTAAAAGCGCGAGCTCCCGGGGTCGCCCTGGCGGCCGGAGCGGCCGCGCAGCTGGTTGTCGACGCGGCGGGATTCGTGCCGCTCGGTGCCGATGATGTGCAGGCCGCCTTCCCGGATCACGTGGTCGTGCAGTCCCTGCCATTCGCTGCGCAGCTTTTCCACGCGCGCCTGCTTGTCCTGCGGCGACAGCTTGTCGTCCGCCTCGATCGGCTCACCCTGCTTCTCGACGTTGCCGCCGAGTACGATGTCGGTGCCCCGCCCCGCCATGTTGGTGGCGATGGTGACCATCTTCGGCCTGCCTGCCTGCGCTACGATCTCGGCTTCGCGTGCGTGCTGCTTGGCGTTCAGCACCTGGTGCGGCAGCTTTTCCTTCGTCAGCAGCCCCGACAGCAGCTCGGAGGACTCGATGGACGTGGTGCCCACCAGCACCGGCTGGCCGCGCGCGTGGCAGTCCTTGATGTCCTCGATGATCGCTTTGTGCTTCTCCGGGGCGGTGCGATAGACCAGGTCGAGCCGGTCGTTCCGGATCATCGGCATGTGCGTCGGGATGATTACGGTCTCCAGGCCGTAGATCTCCTGGAACTCGTAGGCTTCGGTATCCGCGGTGCCGGTCATGCCCGCGAGCTTGCGGTACATGCGAAAGTAGTTCTGGAAGGTAATCGAGGCCAGGGTCTGGTTCTCGTTCTGGATTGCCACCTTCTCCTTGGCCTCCACCGCCTGGTGCAGGCCGTCGGACCAGCGCCGCCCGTGCATCAGGCGACCGGTGAACTCGTCGACGATGACCACCTCGCCGTCCTGCACGACGTAGTGCTGGTCGCGGTGGAAAAGGTTGTGCGCGCGCAACGTCGCGTACAGGTGGTGCACCAGGTTGATGTAGGCCGGCTCGTACAGGCTCGCGCCCTGCGGCAGCATGCCGATGCGCGCCAGCACCTCCTCGGCCTTGGCGTGGCCCGCCTCGGACAGCGAGATCTGGTGGTTCTTCTCGTCGACCCAGAAGTCGCCCTCGCCCTTCTCGTCCTTTTGCCTCGCGAGCAGCGGCGCCACCTCGTTCATGCGCGCGTAGACCTCGGTGCGATCCTCGGCCTGCCCCGAAATGATCAGTGGCGTACGCGCCTCGTCGATCAGGATGGAGTCCACTTCATCCACGATGCCGTAGCGCAGCCGGCGCTGGAAGCGCTCTTCGACGCGCATCGCCATGTTGTCACGCAGGTAGTCGAAGCCGAACTCGTTGTTGGTGCCGTAGGTAATGTCGGCAGCGTAGGCCGCACGCTTGTCCTGGGGCTCCGTCTGCGGGATGTTGACGCCCACCGTAAGGCCGAGGAAGCCGAAGATCTTGCCCATCCATTCGGCATCGCGTCGTGCCAGGTAGTCGTTCACGGTGACGATGTGCACGCCGTGCCCGGCCAGCGCATTGAGGTATGCGGGCAGCGTCGCCACCAGCGTCTTGCCTTCGCCGGTCTTCATCTCCGCGATCTTGCCGTCGTGCAACACCATGCCACCGATCAGCTGCACGTCGAAATGGCGCATGCGCAGCGTGCGGCGCGAGGCCTCGCGCACCACGGCAAAAGCCTCGGGCAGGAGTTCTTCCAGGCCGTTGCGCTCGGTCTCATCGCGTTCCGCCTCGGGCGCGGCGGCAATGCGCTCGCCAAGGCGCGCGCGGTATTCGACGGTCTTTGCCCTGAGCGCTTCGTCGGAGAGCGCCGCAATGGCGGATTCGAGCGTGTTGATGCGCGCGACGGCGCGCGCATACTGCTTCAGCAGCCGGTCGTTGCGGCTGCCGAAGATCTTGGTGAGGACGTTGGCCATCAGCGAAATCGCCGCCCCGGCGCGGGACGCACGAAAATACCCTTCAAAGTCAAAATTTTAGCATGGCGGGGCGGATGCCCC
>DASTTC010000571.1:0-2959 GCA_035760345.1 Burkholderiales bacterium
CAGCGGTCCGTCGGCCGGGTTGCCGCGGGTCTACGACATCGCGCTGGAAGCCATCTCGCACGGCGACGGCCAGATCGATCCGGAGGGCTTCCGCCGCTTCATCGCCGCCTACCAGAGCATCGCCACGCTGACCCTGGGCGAGCTGTGGGCCGTGCCGATCATGCTGCGCCTCGCGCTGCTCGAGAACCTGCGCCGCGTGGCCACGCGCATCATCGCCCATCGCAAGGGGTTGGATCTTGCCGATGATTGGGCGAGCCGCATGACGCGGGTGGCGCAGAGCGAGCCCAACAGCCTGATCCTGGTGGTTGCGGACATGGCGCGCTCCAACCCACCCATGAGCAGCGCCTTCGTGGCGGAACTCGTGCGTCGACTGCAGGGACAGAGCGCGAGGCTGGCGATGCCGCTGCACTGGATCGAGCAGCGGCTCTCCGAGCTCGGCCTGTCCACGACCCAGATGGTGCACTCCGAGAACCAGCAACTCGCGGCCGACCAGGTCTCCATCAGCAACAGCATCGGCAGCCTGCGCCTGCTCGCCGCGATCGACTGGCACGCCTTCGTCGAGACCATGAGCTTCGCCGAGCGCAGCCTGCGCGAGGATCCGTGCGGCGAGTACGCGCGCATGGACTTTGCCACGCGCGACCACTATCGGCATGTGCTGGAGAAGATCGCCCGGCGCAGCGGGGTCACTGAAGTGCAGGTGGCTCGCAGCTGCGTGCAGCTGGCGCGGGAGGCCGCGGCGCGCGATGCGGGCGACGATCGCGCGGCGCACGTCGGCTACTACCTGGTCGGCGGCGGGCTGCGCCGGCTCGAAGCCAAGGTGCGGAGGCACGGGACCGCGTCGTGGGTCACGCGACGCGTCCACGGCGGTGGCCTTTATTTCGGGGCGATCGTATTGCTGGCGGCGGCATTCACGACCGGCCTGCTCGCGCAGGCTCACGCCAGCGGCGCACGCGGCTGGCTCCTCGTGCTGTTCGGCATCGTCGCCGCTGTCGGCACCAGTCAGCCCGCCCTGACGCTGGTGAACTGGCTGACGACCCTGCTGGTGCCGCCTCGGCCGTTGCCACGAATGGACTTTTCCAAGGGCATCGCCCCTGAATGCCGCACCCTGGTGGTGGTCCCGACCCTCATCTGCAGTACGCGCGACGTGGAGGACCTGGCCGAAGCGCTCGAGGTGCGCTTCCTTGCCAACCGGGACGCTCACCTGCACTTCGGGCTGCTCACGGACTTCGCGGATGCGCAGCAGGAAACGCTGCCGCAGGACGGGCTGCTGCTCGATCTGGCCACGCAGCGCATCGCGCAACTGAACGAGAAATACCGTGGCACCGGGAAGGCGGCGCACGACGATACGTTTTTCCTGTTCCACCGGCCGCGCCGCTGGAATCCGCGCGAGCGGGTCTGGATGGCGCACGAGCGCAAGCGGGGCAAGCTCGGCGACCTGAACGCCTTGTTGCGCGGCGGCGCGGTCGGTCCGTTTTCGCGTATCGTCGGCCGCATCGCGGTCCTGTCCGGCGTGCGCTATGTGATCACGCTGGACACCGATACGCAGTTGCCGCGGGATGCGGCGCGCCAGCTGGTCGGGACGATGGCGCATCCGCTCAATCGCGCACGACACGATGCCGCCACCGGGCGCGTGACCGCGGGCTACGGCATCCTGCAACCCCGTGTGGCGATAAGCCTGACCGACGCGAACCGCTCGCGCTATGCCGGGCTGCACGGCGAGGAAGCCGGCATCGATCCGTACACGCGCATGGTTTCGGACGTGTACCAGGACCTGTTTGGCGAAGGCTCGTACATCGGCAAGGGCATCTACGATGTCGACGCGTTCGAGCGAGTGCTGAAAGGACGCTTTCCGGATAACCGCATCCTCAGCCACGATCTGCTGGAGGGGTGCTACCTGCGCTCCGGATTGAGCAGCGACGTGCAGCTGTACGAGGCGTACCCCTCTCGCTATGGCGCCGACGCGAGCCGCCGGCACCGCTGGATGCGCGGCGACTGGCAACTGGCTGGCTGGCTGCGCCGGCGCGTGCCCGCGCCAGACGGCAGCACGCAGGCCAATCCGCTGTCGCTTCTGTCGCAGTGGAAGATCTTCGACAACCTGCGCCGCAGCCTGGTCGCCCCGGCGCTGACGCTGATGCTCCTGCTGGGCTGGATCCTGCTGTCGCCGGCCTGGTACTGGACGCTGGCGGTGCTGGCGCTGCTGCTGGTGCCCGGATTGCTCGTCTCGTGTGTCGATTTTCTGCGCCCGCCGGAAGGTACGATGCTGCGCCAGCATTTCACCGGCGTCCTGCGCTCGGCAGGTGCGCGCCTCGCGCAGGCGGCGTTCACGCTCGCCTGCCTGCCGTACGAAGCTTATCTCAGCCTGGATGCCATCCTGCGTACCTTGGCGGGCACGCTGATTACCCGCCGGCGGCTCCTGCGATGGACGCCCAGCCAGTTCGCCGGGGGCGGCGGGACCGGATTGCTCGCTTCGCTGCGTTCGATGTGGGTCGCCCCGTACCTGTGCGCCGCCACTACGCTGGTCCTGGTCCAATCCCAGCCCACGGCCCTGGCAGCGGCTGCGCCGCTGCTGCTGCTGTGGGCGGCGTCGCCGCTGCTGGCGTGGTGGCTCAGCCGGCCGAGGTCGCGGGAGCAGCCGCGTCTTGCGCCGGCGCAAATCACGTTCCTGCGCATCGTGGCGCGCAGGACCTGGAACTTCTTCGAGACCTTCGTCAGGCCGGAGGAGCATTGGCTGCCGCCAGACAATTTCCAGGAGGGCCCGGTCGAGGCGCTCGCGCACCGCACCTCGCCGACCAACATGGGCTTGGCGCTGCTCGCGAACCTGTCGGCGTACGACTTCGGCTATGTGCCCGCCGGCAAACTCATCGAGCGCACCCGCCATGCGCTCGACACGATGCAACGACTGGAACGGCATCGCGGCCACTTCTACAACTGGTACGACACGCAATCCTTGCGGCCGCTG
>DASTTC010000572.1:0-6674 GCA_035760345.1 Burkholderiales bacterium
CCTGCCGGGATTCATCTGCACGCCCCAGGCCTTGAACAGGCGCGGCAGCGTGGAGCTCGTGACCTGCGGCGGCATGCCGGGCATGGGCGTGGGCTGCTGGTCGAAGTAGGCGTAGGGATCGACGAAGGCGATGAGTTTTCCACCACGCAGCACGAACTGGTCGAGCGCATACTCGGTCGCCTCCGCGATGTCGCGCGGATGGATGAGGAGCAGGACGTTGATGTCCTTGTCGATTTCGGTGGCCGTCATGTTGACCTGGCGCACCTCGAAGTCGCGCCGCAGCTCGTTCGCCAGCACCCAGGGCTCGGCGCTCTGGCGCGTGAACGGGTTGTACTGCTGGCCGAGCACCGGCAGCGCGCTCATCAGGCCGATCTTCGCGCGCTCGGCGCTCGCCGCGCGCGCGATGGCGCGCACCAGGTCGTACTCGAGGAGCGTTTCGCGCGCCGGCGCGAGCACCGGGATCGCCTGCTTGCGCTCGAGCCGGCTCGCGGCGAGGCCCAGGTAGAACTGCTCGCCGGAAGCAAGCTGCTGCGGCTCGATGCCGTCGAGCTGCGCGGCGTCCTCTTCCTCGCTGTCGGGCCTGGGGTCGTAGCGCTCGATCACCAGGTTCGGGCCGGCCACCGACTTGAATTCCGCCACCAGGCTCGCCGCGCGCTGCGCGAAGCCGCGCAGCGGCACCGGCATCGGCTCGCCCGAGGAGACATAGAGCTTCACCTTCACCGGGGCTTCGAGGCCGCGCAGCACCTTCTTCGTGCCCTCGGATAGCGTATAGAGCTTGCCCTCGGTAAGGTCGGCGCGCAGGGGGGCGCCCGCGGCGAGGTAGTTGAACGCCACCAGGATCAGGAACAGCGCCGCCAGGCCCACCGCGGAATAGACCAGGCCGGCGTGTTTTGTCGTGAGTCGCTTCATCGGTTGCGCAGGACCACGCTGGTGGCGAACAGCGAGAAGCCGATCACCGAGAGGAAATAAAACAGGTCGCGCGAGTCGATGACGCCCTTCTGGAAGCCGTCGAAGTGCCTGACCACCGAGAAGGCCGCCACCGTGTCGACCAGCGCCGGGCTGGCCCAGCGCGCCATCAGGTCGGTCACCGGGCTGAAGCCGGCGAGTATCAGGAACAGGCACATCACCACCGAGAGGATGAAGGCGATGACCTGGTTGCGCGTCATCGCCGAGGTCATGCAGGTGATCGCCAGGTACGCGCCCGCGAGGAACAGGCTGCCGAGGTAGCCGGCGAAGATCTGTCCGTTGTCGGGCTCGCCGAGCACGTTCACCGTGATCACCACCGGGAAGGTGAGTGCGAGGGCGATGCCGAGGAACGCCCAGGAGGCGAGGAACTTGCCGAGGATCGCCTGCCACGCGGCCACGGGCAGCGTGAGCAGCAGCTCCAGCGTTCCCGCGCGGCGCTCTTCGGCCCACAGCCGCATGCCGATCGCCGGCACCAACACCAGGTAGACCCACGGGTGCCAGCCGAAAAAGGCCCCCAGGCCCGCTTCACCGCGCTCGAAGAAGGCGCCCGCGGTGAAGGTGAGGAATCCCGTGAGCAGCAGGAATATCACCAGGAACACGTACGCCACGGGCGAGGTGAAGTACGAAACGAGCTCGCGCTTCGCGATGGTGCGGATGGCACGCCAGGCGGTCATTTCTTCACCGTGTCGGGGAGCGTGAGGCGGCGGAACACCTCGTCGAGCGGCCGGCCGAGCTCGTCCGGCGTGCCGCTCGCCACGATGCGGCCGCGGTCGATGATAATGGCGCGGGTGCAGACGGCGTCGACCTCCTCGAGAATGTGGGTCGAGAAGATGATCGCCTTGGTCTTGCTGATCTCGCGGATCAGGTTTCGCACTTCGTGCTTCTGGTTCGGGTCGAGGCCGTCGGTGGGCTCATCCAGGACCAGCACTTCGGGATCGTGGATCAGCGCCTGCGCGAGGCAGGTGCGATGCTTGTAGCCCTTGGACAGCGTTTCGATCGACTGGTACAGGACCGAAGACAGGAAGCACAGGTCGACCACGCGCTGGAGGGCCTGCTTGCGCGCGGCGCCGTCCAGCCCGCGCATCGCGGCGGCGAAGCCTAGAAAACCTGCCACCGTCATGTCGGGATACGAAGGCGCCGCCTCCGGCAGGTAGCCGATCAGGCGCTTGGCCTCGAGCGGCGACTCGACCACGTCGTGGCCGCCCACCGAAATGCGCCCGGCGCTGGGCGGAAAAAACCCGGTGATCATGCGCATGGTGGTGGACTTGCCGGCGCCGTTGGGGCCGAGAAAGCCCAGCACCTCGCCACGCGCCACCTCGAAGGACACGCCGTCCACGGCGCGCTTGGCGCCGAAGGTCTTCACCAGGTTCTCGATTCGGATCATCGCTGCTTGCCGCGGGCTGCAAAGGGGCCGCATTATCGCAAACATTCGACCGTGTTCTAGAATGCGGTCGAAAATTCCCGGAGGAAGACCATGCTCAAGCTCGGAAAGTTCCTGGCCGCACTGCTGTTCGCGGGCGCTGCGACCGCGCAGCCCAACCTCAAAATCATGATCCCCGCCAACCCCGGCGGCGGCTGGGACCAGACGGGGCGCCACCTCGCGTCCGCGATGCAAAGCGCCAAGCTCGTCTCCTCGGTGCAGTTCGAAAACAAGGGCGGCGCGGCCGGTGCCATCGGCCTGGCGCAGTTCGTGAACGCCGCCAAGGGCGACCCCAACGCCATGATGGTGGGCGGGATGGTGATGGTGGGCGGCACCTACCTGCAGAACTCGCCCGTGACCCTCGCCCAGGTGACGCCGATCGCGCGCCTCACCAGCGAGTGGGAGGTGATCGTAGTGCCGGCGAATTCGCCCCACAAGACGATGGCGGACCTGGTGAAGGCGTTCAAGGCAAACCCGGGCGCGGTGTCCTGGGGCGGCGGCTCGGCGGGTGGCACCGACCACATCCTGGTGGGCCTGATCGCCAGGGCGGTCGGCGTCGAACCGGCGAAGATCAACTACGTGCCGTTCAAGGGCGGCGGCGAGGCCATCGCGGCGATCGTCGGCGGCCACGTCACGGCGGGAGTCTCGGGCGTGGGCGAGTTCGCCGAGCAGATCAAGGGCGGGCGCATGCGCGCGCTCGGCGTCTCGGCGCCCGGCAGGGTGGAAGGCATCGCGTCGCTCAAGGAGCAGGGCATCGACGTCGAGCTGGGCAACTGGCGCGGCATCTTCGCTGCGCCCGGCATCAGCACGGCGCAGCGCGACGCGCTGGTCAAGCTGGTGAAGGACGCGACCGAGACCGCGGCGTGGAAGGCAACGCTGGCGAAGCTCGGCTGGAGCGGGGAGTTTCTGGGCGGCGACGCCTACGCGAAATTCCTCGCCGACGACACGGTGAGGATCGCCGGCATCATCGACTCGCTCGGCATCAAGCGTAAGTAATCGCGCCGTGCGCGGCTCCGGCGCGCAGATCGCGCTCTCGCTCGGGGTGCTCGCGCTCGGCGCGGGCGTCGCCGTCGGCACGGCGGTCCTGCCCGCGCAATCGGGCTACGCGCGCATCGGCCCGAACTTCATCCCCGCGGTGGTGGCCTTCGGCCTCATCGTCGCCGGCGCGTTCCTGCTGTACGAGGCGCTCAGCGGCGGCTGGCGCAGCCTGCCCGAGCCCGCCGAGCGCACCGAGCATGCCCTGCACTGGGGCGCGTTCGCCTGGATCAGCGCCGGCCTCGTCGCGCACATGGCGCTCATGCAGTGGGCCGGGTTCGTGCTCGCGGGCGCCGTGCTGTTCGCGTGCGTGGCGCGCGGCTTCGGCAGCCCCCGCCTGCTGCGCGATGCCGCAATCGGCATCGCCCTCGCGCTCGGCGTGTTCTTTTTTTTCGTGCGGGTGCTGAACGTGGGCCTGCCGGGCGGCTGGCTCAAGCCGCTGATCGGCGGGCTGTAGATGGAAGCGTTCACCGGCCTGCTGCAGGGCTTCGACGTCGCGCTGAAGCCGATCAACCTGCTCTGGGGCTTCATCGGCGTGACGCTCGGCACCTTCGTCGGCGTGCTGCCGGGGGTCGGGCCGGCGCTCACGGTGGCGATGCTGCTGCCGCTCACCGCGCAGCTCGACCCGACGGGCGCGCTCATCATGTTCGCCGGCATCTACTACGGCGCGATGTTCGGCGGCTCGACCACCACCATCCTGCTCAATACGCCCGGCGAGTCGGCCTCGATCGCCACCGCGCTCGAGGGCAACAAGATGGCCAAGAACGGCCGCGCCGGCCCCGCGCTCGCCACCAGCGCCATCGGCTCGTTCGTCGCCGGCACCATCGCCGTGGTGCTGCTCACGCTGCTCGCGCCCGTCGTCGTGGAGGTGGCGCTGAAGTTCGGTCCGGCGGAGTACTTCGCGCTGATGGTGTTCGCGTTCACGACGGTCGCGGCGGTGCTCGGCGCCTCGACCACGCGCGGGCTCGCGAGCCTGTTCGTCGGCCTGATGCTCGGCCTGGTCGGCATCGACAGCCAGACCGGGCAGCCGCGCTTCGCTTTCGGCGTGCCGGAGCTCCTCGACGGCATCGACGTGGTGGTGCTCGCGGTGGGCCTGTTCGCCGTGGGCGAGACGCTCTACGTCGCCGCGTACACCAGCCGCCTGCCCGAGACGATGGAGAAATTGAGCGGCTCGATCTGGATGTCGCTGCAGGACTGGAAGCGCTCCTGGCCGGCATGGCTGCGCGCCACCGCCATCGGCTTCCCGTTCGGCTCGATCCCGGCGGGCGGCGCCGAGATCCCCACCTTCCTCTCGTATTCCCTCGAGAAGAAGCTGAGCAAGCATCCGGAGCAGTTCGGCAACGGCGCCATCGAGGGCGTCGCCGGGCCGGAAGCCGCGAACAACGCCTCGGCCACCGGCGTGCTCGTGCCGCTGCTCACGCTCGGCATTCCAACGTCGGCCACGGCGGCGATCCTGCTCACCGCGTTCCAGAATTACGGCATCCAGCCGGGGCCGCTCCTGTTTCAGATCCAGCCCGACCTGGTGTGGGGCCTCATCGCCAGCATGTACGTCGGCAACGTGATTCTGCTGGTGCTGAACCTGCCGCTGATCGGCATCTGGGTGAAGGTGCTCACCATCCCGCGGCCGATGCTCTACGCCGGCATCCTGCTGTTCGCCACGCTCGGCGCCTACAGCCTGCACCAGTCGTGGGTCGACCTCGCCACGCTCTACGTCTTCGGGCTGCTCGGCTTCGTCATGCGCCGCTTCGACATCCCGGTGGCGCCGGCGGTGATCGGGCTGATCCTCGGGCCGCTCGCGGAAACCCAGTTCCGCCGCGCGCTCTCCATCAGCCAGGGGGACGCCAGCGTATTCCTCACGCAGCCGATCTCGGCGACGTTCCTCGCCGTGACCGCGCTATTGGTGATCGTGCCCTGGGTGGTGAGGCGGCGCCGGGCGGTTAGGGCCTGAGGTAGGCGTAGCCCTCGCGCTGCTGCAGGCGTGTGATCTCGGCGACGCCCGAAGGGACGAAGCTTGCTTCCGGAATGAACTTGTCGCGCCCCAGCTTGCGGTTGCGCAGCGTGATCTCGCAGACGTCGAATTGCACGCCGCGCTCCTTGAGCCCCTCCACCGTGACGTTGTAGGGGTTGCCGTTCTTGTCGCGCGCTTCCTTGAACAGGAAGTCCACGCCAAGGGCGTGCGTCACCACCACGATCTTCGCCTTCGGGTTCACTTCCAGGTGGTTGCCGATGTTGCGCAGAGCGTCCACGGCCTGCAGCGCCGTGTTGTTGACGTGGTAGATCACCTTGTCCTCGGCAACATCGGCCTTCTTGTCGCCCAAGCCCATCGTGCCGCAGCCCGACAGCAGCGCAGCACTGAAGAATACGACGGACGCCAGTCTCGTTCTCATGGGGTGCTCCTCCTTTGTGCGGGCCAGCCTAGCAACCAGTTTGGCCGGCCGGGAAATTAGGTTAAGTTATGGGGGGAATCAAAATACCATGGGACCGCGAGGGCGATTCGACTTGTGCGGGGCCGGACGTTTTGAGTAGGCTTGCCGGCGGAGCCCAGATGCACTACTACTACAAATCGATCTTGGGCAGGAGGCACTGACATGCTTCAGACACGCAGGACCATTACCTTGGGGCTGGTGGCGGCGCTTGGCGCCGTGCTGCTCAAGCCCGTGCGCGCGCTCGCCGCGTGGAACGATGGCGCGTTCAAGGCGAGGAGCACGCTGGACGGGATGAAGGCGCTGGGCATCTCGAATCCGCAGGACAGCAGCGATATCGTGATCCGCGCACCCGAAATCGCCGAGAACGGCGCCGTGGTGCCGATCGACGTGACCAGCAACATCCCGGGCACCACCAGCATTTCGGTGTTCATCGAGAAGAACCCGTTCCCCTACACCGGCAGCTTCGAGTTCGCCGCGGGCGCGGTGCCGTTCGTGCACCTGCGCGCGAAGATCGGCGAATCCACGCCGGTGCGCGTGGTGGTGGCGGCGGGCGGCAAGTTCTACACCGCCGCCAAGGATGTGAAGGTCACCATTGGCGGCTGCGGCGGCTAAGGAGAGAGGACAGTCATGGCTGACCCGATGAAGATCCGCGCCACGCTGCAGGGCGACGTGGCCGACGTACGCGTGCTGATGGCGCACCCGATGGAGACCGGCCAGCGCAAGGAGGGCGGCAAGGTGGTGCCGTTGCATTTCATTCAGTCGATCACCGCGACGTTGAACGGCAAGCAGGTGTTTGCCGCCGACATCAGCCAGGCGATCTCGCGCAA
>DASTTC010000573.1:0-7622 GCA_035760345.1 Burkholderiales bacterium
GATACCCGCCACGTTCCAGCCGCTCGCGTACTCCTCGCGCGGCTCGATGACGCTCACGTGGTAATCGAGCATGCGCGCCATCTCGGCGAGGTACTGCGTGAGCTGCCCGGCGCCGATCAGGATCAGGCGCCAGCGCGGGCCGTGCACCGTGCAAAGCGTCGTGCCGTCGAACTCGAGCGCGTCCTGCCACTGGCCGGGCTCGAGCGTCGCGCGGCCGGTTTTCATGTCCAGGCGCCGCTTCACCAGTTGTTGCCTGGAAATCGTCTCGAGCAGCGCCGCAAGGCCGCTCGCCTCGCCGACGGGCTCGAGAACCACCTGCAACGTGCCGCCACAGGGCAGGCCCCAGCGCGTCGCCTCCTCGTTGGTGACGCCGTAGGTGACGAGCTGCGGCAGGTCCCTGGCGAGCTTCTTCTCGCGCACCTTCTCGATGAGGTCGTCCTCCACGCACCCCCCCGAGACCGAGCCCACCACCTGCCCGTCGTCGCGCACCACCACCAGCGCGCCCACGGGACGGGGGGCGGAGCCCCAGGTCTTGACGATGGTGCCGAGCGTCACGCGGTGCCCGGCCTTGCGCCAACTTTCGGCGCTGCGCAGTACTTCGATATCGACGGAGTCCATGGCAGCTAGTCTACTCCCCTGAAAACTAGGGCGGGGATGCCGGGCCCGTCGTCCTCGACGATCAGGATGCGCATCTCGGCGCCAACGATAGATAGCGCCCGCGCGCGTGCCTGCCGCTCGCGCTACTTCGGCCGGATGGCGTCCGCGGTGCCCTGGATGAAGGCCTTGATCTTCTCCACCTGCTCCGCGGAGAGCTTGCCGGTGAAGTCCGGCATGCCCCGGTCCATGTGCGGTCCCTTGAACACCTGCACCGCGAGATCCGCGATCGCCTCGGTCTTCGAATAGCCGAGGTTCTTGACGTTGCCGCCGCGATCGACGCCGGGCACCCCGTGGCAGAAAACGCAGTTGCTGACGTAGAGCAGGGTGCCTTCCTTGACGTGCTCGGGGTCGTACTTGACCCCCTGCAGCAGCGCGCCCTGCTGGTAGGCGACGAACTCGGGCGCCGGCGCCTTGCCGCCGAGCGCGAAGGTGAACACCGTGCCCGGGCCGATCCGGTCGGTGGCGCGGAACGCGATGCCATAGACCCCGCCCCAGCCGACCGCGATGGAGACGTACTGCTTGCCGTCGACCTGGTAGGTCGCCGGTCCGGCGACCACGCCGGTGCCGGTGGCGGTCTCCCAGAGCTTCGCGCCGCTCTTCGCGTCGTAGGCGATGAAGCGGCCGTCCGCGGTGCCTTGGAACACCAGGTTGCCGGCGGTGGCGAGCGTGCCGCCGTTCCAGGGCGAGACGTGCTCCTGGCGCCAGGCCTCCTTCTGCCGCACCGGGTCCCACGCCACGAGCCGCCCGAACGGCTTGCTCTTGGGCGGCTCGACGTTGATCAGCGTCGCCAGGTTCCAGCCCATGCCGCCGTGCGGCTCGCCGGGCTGGTTACCGTCCACCTTCCAGCCCTTGAAGTCCATCAGGCTCAGCGGCACGCTCTGCACGGGCATGTAGACCAGGCCGGTGCGCGGGCTGTAGGACATCGGGTGCCAGTTGCGCGCGCCGAAGGCGCTCGGGATGATCTCGCGCGGCCGGTCGGCGACGCGCGCCTCGGGGGTCTCGATCGGGCGGCCCTTCTTGTCGTAGCCGGTGGCCCAGTTCACCTCGACGAAGTTCTTCGCCGAGACGAGCCTGCCGTTCGTGCGGTCGATGACGAAGAAGAAGCCGTTCTTCGGCGCGTGCAGGATCACCTTGCGCGGCTTGCCGCCGATCTTCAGGTCGGCGAGGATCATCGGCTGGGTCGAGGTGAAGTCCCAGTTGTCGCCCGGCGTCTCCTGGTAGTGCCAGACGTACTTGCCGGTGTCGGGATTGAGGGCGACGATCGAGGCGAGGTACAGGTTGTCGCCGCCCGCGGGGCTGCGCTTGCTCCGCGCCCAGGGCGAGCCGTTGCCGGTGCCGATGTACATGAGGTTGAGCGCCGGATCGAAGGCCATCGCGTCCCAGACTGTGCCGCCGCCGCCCGCCTCCCAATACCGGCCGCTCGGGTCCCAGGTCTTCGCGGCACGCGCCATCGACGGGTCCTCGAAGGGCTTCGCCGGGTCGCCGGGCACGGTGAACCAGCGCCACTTCTGCGCGCCGGTCGCGGCATCGTAGGCCGTGATGTAGCCGCGCACGCCGTATTCGGCGCCGCCGTTGCCGATGATCACCTTGCCCTTGAACACGCGCGGCGCGCCGGTGATGGTGTAGGAGCGCGAGCGGTCAATGATGGTGTCCTTCTCCCACGCGACGCGGCCGGTGACGGCGTCCAGCGCGATCAGGCGTCCGTCGTAGGCGGCGACATAGACCTTGCGCCGGTGCAGAGCGACGCCCCGGTTGACCACGTCGCAGCAGCCCTTGTAGCCGGCCGCGCGGTCCACCTTCGGGTCGTACATCCAGAGACGCTTGCCGGTGCGCGTGTCGATCGCGTGCACCACGCTCCACGAGGCGGTGACGTACATGATGCCGTCGACCACCAGCGGCGTCGCCTCGACGCCGCGCGTCGACTCGAGGTTGTAGGTCCAGGCGAGCCCGAGATCCTTGACGTTGCCGGCGTGGATCTGCCTCAGGCGGCTGAAGCGCGTCTCCGCGTAGTCCAGGCCGTGGCTCAACCAGTCGCGGGTCGTCTTCGCGTTCGCCTGGATCGCCGCGCCGTCGACCTTGCCGGTCACGGCGCGGATATGCTCGACGGATCCCTTGTCCGACTGCGCCAGCGCCACGCTGCAGGCGCCGCACAGCGCTGCGACCACCGACCACCGTTGTGCCGTCATCGCTCCTCCCTCCAGAGGTTCAGCGGCTAGCTTAGGAACGGCAGGCGAACCGCACAAGGCCCGCCGCCGCAGCGCACCGCATGTTGCAAAACGAGACAGCGGCTGCGCGCCTTCAGACCGCCGGTGTCCCGAGCCCTTTCAGCTTCCTGTACAGGGTGGTGCGTGCGATGCCGAGACGGCGTGCGGCCGCCGAGAGATTGCCCCCCTCCGCGTCGAGCGCTGCCCGCACCGCCCCTGCCTGGATGTCTTTCATGGACGGCGCCGGCGGAACGGTGCGCGCCTCGACCGGCGCCGCCGGCGCCGGGTCGCCACCCTCGAGGCGCGCGTAGATGCGCTCGCCGGTGTGCAGGTGCAGTCGCAGGACCGGCTGCACTGCGCGCCGGATCAGGCTGCAGACCTCGCCAAAGCGCGCGTCGAACACCGTTTCGAAGGCGCGTCCGCGCGCCTCGGCCGGGCCGAGCGCCAGCAGGCGCAGGCCCGCCCGGTTCACCGCGAGCATCGTGCCGTCGCCCGCCAGCACGGCAAGCCCCTCGCCGAGCGCCCCAACGTACTCCGGACGCGCGTGAAAACGCAGCAGCATGTGCAGGGGAAACGCCTCGCGGAACAGCTGCCGCTCGATCAGGTCGGCGCCCATGCGCGGGAACGCCACCGGGAACGGCTGCACCTCCCGCGCGTCGCCCGTGACGTCGATGGAGCCGACCACGCGGCCGTCCGGTCCGTGGATCGGCGAGGCCGAGCAGGCAAAGCAGGCGTCGCGCGCCAGATAGTGCTCGGCGCCGCTCACGATCAGCGGCTCGGCCTCGTGCAGACAGGCGCCGGGCGCGTTAGTGCCGCGCACCCGCTCGCTGAGGACAGTACCGACACGCGCTTCGCGTCGCCGCGCCACGGCGGCGAAGTCGGCGTTCCCGGCAACCATGAGAATGAGGCCGGCCGCGTCGGTCAGAATCACGACGTTCGGGTCGTCCTCGACCTGGGCGGCCATCGCCTCCACCACCGGCCGCGCTGCTCGCAGCAGCACCGCCTCGCGCTCCAGCGCGGTTTCGAGGACGTCGCGGCGCACGCCGTCGAGGTCCGGCGGGCCGGCCGGGTCGAGGCCGATGGCGCGGCAGCGCCGCCAGGACGCCAGGACCTGCTCCCGCAACAGGCCTGCGGGGGCTTCGCCGCGCTCGAAGAAGATGCGCCGCGCTTCCCGCACCGCAACCCCCGGATCGCGAATGACCCGGGGAACTTCCCTCCCATGCTGTTGCAAGGCGCTCCTCCCCTGTCGCGTTTCGATACAGGTCCGTCCGCGCTTGCCTCGCCCCTGATGCTACTCCGGTCGCCACGGCTCGGGTATTGCCTGCGCAGCATTTCCCGGGCTAGCATGGCCTCCCCCAGAACCTGTATCGCCCCGCCCCGACAGAAGGAACAGAAACCTGCGCAAGCAGACGCAGGCGGCGTGGCGGTCGTCCAGCAAAAAGGAGGCCGCATGGCAGTCAAGGTATCCATGAAGATCAACGGCAAGGCCGTCTCCGGGGAGGTCGAGGCGCGCACGCTGCTCGTCACCTTCATCCGCGAAGAGCTGCGCCTCACGGGCACCCACGTGGGCTGCGACACGGCGCAGTGCGGTGCCTGCACCGTGAACATGAACGGCAAGGCGGTGAAGTCCTGTTCGATGCTCGTCATGCAGGCTGAAGGCGCCGACATCATGACCATCGAGGGTCTCGCCAACGCGGACGGCACGCTGCACCCGATGCAGGCGGCGTTCAAGGAGCACCACGGACTGCAGTGCGGATTTTGCACGCCGGGCATGGTGATGAACGCGGTCGATTTCGCCAAGCGCCACCCGAACGCGAGCGAGCAGGACGTGCGCGAGGCCCTGGACGGGAACCTGTGCCGCTGCACCGGCTACCACAACATCGTCAAATCCATCATGGCCGGATCCAAGGCCATGGCCGCAGCCAAGTAAGAAGGAGGCACCCATGGGTGCACCGCTGATCGGCGCTCGCGTCGAGCGCAAAGAGGACTACCGCTTTCTCACCGGCGCCGGCCAGTACACCGACGACGTCACGCTGCCGCACCAGACCCACGCCGCGTTCGTGCGCTCGCCGCACGGGCACGCCAAGATCAAGTCGGTGAACAGCGCCAAGGCGAAAGCCGCGCCGGGCGTGCTCGCCGTGTACACCGGCGAGGACATCGCCGCGGCCAAGCTCGGGGGGCTGCCCTGCGGCTGGCTGATCACCGACGTCAACGGCCAGCCGATGAAGGAGCCGCCGCACCCGGTGCTGGCGCAGGGCAAGGTGCGCTACGTCGGCGACCAGGTCGCCGTGGTCATTGCCGAGACCCTGGACCAGGCGCAGGACGCCGCCGAGCTGGTGCAGGTGGACTACGAGGTGCTGCCGGCCGTGGCCGACGGGCGCCTGGCGCGCGCCAAGGGCGCGCCGCAGCTGCACGAGGCGGCGCCGGACAACACCTGCTACGTATGGGCAATCGGCGACAAGGCCGCGGTGGACGCAGCTTTTGCCAAGGCCGCGCACGTCACCAAACTCGATTTCGTCAATAACCGCCTGATCCCGAACGCCATCGAGCCGCGCGCGGCCATCGGCGCCTTCAGCCGCGCCGACGACAGCTACACGCTGTACGTGGCCAACCAGAACCCGCACGTCGAGCGCCTGCTCATGACCGCGTTCGTCATGGGCCTGCCCGAGCACAAGGTGCGCGTGGTGGCGGGCGACGTCGGCGGCGGCTTTGGCTCCAAGATCTACCTCTATGCCGAGGACGTGGTCGTCACCTGGGCCGCCAAGCAGATCAACCGGCCGGTGAAGTGGACCGCGGACCGTTCCGAGTCCTACGTGTCGGACGCGCACGGGCGCGACCACCACACCATCGCCGAGCTGGCGCTGGACAAGGACGGCAAGTTCCTCGCCATGCGCGTGAAGACCACGGCCAATGTCGGCGCCTACCTGTCGACTTTTGCCTCCTGCGTGCCGACCATCCTGTACGCCACGCTGCTCGCGGGCCAGTACACCACGCCGCTGATCCACTGCGAGGTGACGGCGGTGTTCACCAACACCGCGCCGGTGGACGCCTACCGCGGCGCCGGGCGCCCTGAGGCCACCTACGTGGTGGAGCGCCTGGTGGAAACGGCGGCGCGCGAGATGAAGCTTGACCCGGCGGAAATCCGCCGCAAGAATTTCATCCGCACCTTCCCCTACCAGACGCCGGTGGCGCTGCTCTACGACATCGGCGACTACGACGCGACCATGGACGCGGCGCAAAAGCTCGCCGACGTCGCCGGCTACCCGGCGCGCAAGAAAGCCTCCGCGGCCAAAGGCAAGCTGCGCGGCATGGGCTACGCGGCCTACATCGAGGCTTGCGGCATCGCGCCTTCGGCCGTTGCCGGATCGCTCGGCGCGCGCGCCGGCCTGTTCGAGGCGGGCGAAGTGCGCGTGCACCCGACCGGCTCGGTGACGGTGTTCACCGGCTCGCATTCGCACGGCCAGGGCCACGAGACGACCTTCGCGCAGGTGGTCGCCGATCGCCTGGGCATGGCGATCGAGAGCGTCGACATCGTGCACGGCGACACCTCGAAGATCCTGTTCGGCATGGGCACCTACGGCTCGCGCTCGATTGCCGTGGGCGGCACCGCGATCGTGAAGGCGCTGGACAAGATCATCGCCAAGGGCAAGAAGATCGCCGCGCACCTGCTGGAGGCGGCCGAGGGCGACATCGAGTACGCGAGCGGCGTGTTCAAGGTCGCCGGCACCGACAAGCAGAAAACCTTCGGCGAGGTGGCGTTCGCCGCCTACGTGCCGCACAACTACCCGCACGACAAGCTCGAACCGGGCCTGAACGAGAACGCGTTCTACGACCCCTCCAACTTCACCTTCCCCGCCGGCACCTACGTGTGCGAAGTGGAGATCGATCCGGAGACCGGCGTGACCAAGGTCGAGCGCTGGACCGCGGTGGACGACTTCGGCAAGATCATCAACCCGATGATCGTCGAGGGCCAGGTGCACGGCGGGCTCACGCAGGGCATCGGCCAGGCGCTCACCGAAGGCGCGAAGTACGACTCCACGGGGCAGCTGGTCACCGGCTCGTTCATGGACTACTGCATCCCGCGCGCCGACGACGTGCCCATGTTTACCGTCGATACGCGCGAAACGCCCTGCACGCACAATCCACTCGGCGTGAAGGGCTGCGGCGAGGCGGGGGCGATCGGCGCTCCGGCCGCGCTCATCAATGCCATCACCGACGCGCTCGGGGTGAAGGACATCCCGATGCCGGCGACGCCGCAAACCGTGTGGCGCACCCTCCATCAGAAGAAAGCGGCCTGAGGACATCACCATGCACGCATTCAATTACCACCGTCCGTCCAACGTGAACGATGCTGCCGCGCAGGCGGCCAAGAGCGCGGATGCCAAGGTCCTCGCCGGCGGCCAGTCGCTGGTGCAGGCGATGAAGCTGCGCCTCGCCGCGCCGACTGACGTCATCGACCTGGGCATGATCAAGGATCTCGCCGGCATCAAGCTTGACGTCAAGGGCGTCACCATCGGTGCCATGACCCGGCACGCGGACGTGGCGGGCTCGGCGGAGGTGAAAAAGGCAATCCCCGCCCTCGCCGCGCTCGCCGGCATGATCGGCGACCGCCAGGTGAGGAACATGGGCACGCTGGGCGGCGCACTCGCCAACAGCGACCCGGCGGCCGACTACCCGGCGGCGGTGCTCGGACTCAACGCCACCATCACCACCACCAAGGGCACGCACGCAGCCGACAAGTTCTTCAAGGGCCTGTACGAA
>DASTTC010000574.1:0-6208 GCA_035760345.1 Burkholderiales bacterium
CGGATCTGCACTTCGACCGGCACGCCGTAGGGGCCGATGAGGTCGGTGTGGATCGACTGGTAGCCGTTCGCCTTCGGGATGGCGATGTAGTCCTTGAACTTGCCGGGAATGGGCTTGTAGAGCGCGTGCAGGGCCCCCAGCGCGAGGTAGCAGGCGGGCACGTCCCTGACCACCACGCGGGCGCCGAAAATGTCATGCACCTCGGAGAACGACAGGTGCTTCTCGATCATCTTGCGATAGATGGAGTACAGGTGCTTCTCGCGACCGCTGACGCCGGCGGCGATACGGGCCTCGTCGAGCCGCGCCTTGACCGCGCCTTCGATCTTGCCCACCACCTCGCGGCGGTTGCCGCGCGCCGCCTTGGTGGCCTTGGCGAGCGTGCGGTAGCGCAGGGGATACAAGTGAGCGAAGGCAAGTTCCTGGAGCTCGTGGAACAGCGCGTTCAGTCCGAGGCGGTTGGCGATCGGGGCATAGATTTCCATGGTCTCGCGCGCCACCCGCCGGCGCTTGGCCGGCGCAACGGCGTCCAGCGTGCGCATGTTGTGCAGGCGGTCAGCGAGCTTGATGAGGATGACGCGCACGTCGCGCGCCATCGCGAGGAGCATCTTGCGGAAGTTCTCCGCCTGCGCGTCCTCGGCCGACTGGAACTCGATCTTGTCCAGCTTCGACAGGCCGTCCACCAGCTCGGCCACCGGCTTGCCGAAAGTGTCGGAGATCTCGGCCTTGGTAACGGAGGTGTCCTCCATCACGTCGTGCAGCAGCGCCGCCATCAGCGCCTGGCCGTCAAGGTGCCAGCCGGCAAGGATCTCGGCGACCGCCAGCGGGTGCGAGATGTAGGGGTCGCCCGACTGGCGCTTCTGCCCCGCGTGCGCGGCTTCCGAGAAGCGGTACGCGTCGGCCAGCAACGCGACATCCGCCTTCTTCAGGTAGCCGAAGCGGCTCGCATCCAGTACTTGTACGGCGGCCATGCGGACAGGTTACCGCAGGGCTGCCCCGGCATGGGAGCCCGGGATTTCAGGCGCTCAAGTACTCGGGGGCGTGGGCGCCACAGGGTTGCGCCTGAGGACTTCAGCGCCGATCTTGCCGCTGGCGATCTCCCGCAGGGCGATCACGGTCACCTTGTCGCGGTTGGGCTCCACCAGCGGCGAGGCGCCGGCGCTCAGCTGGCGCGCGCGGTAGGTCGCAGCGAGCGTCATGTGGAAGCGGTTGGGGATTCTGTGCAGGCAATCGTCTACGGTGATGCGGGCCATGGTCAGCGTTCCAGTCCAAAGATGTCGGGGTGTCGCGCAAGCTGCCGGGCAGTGAGCGTGCGCTCGGCACGCACGATCGCTTTGAGGTCTTGCAGGGCCTCGTCGAAGTCCTTGTTAATTATAGCGTATTTGAACTCGACAGCGTGCGTCATTTCTTCGGCGGCATTGTGCAGGCGCCGCTGGATCACCTGCTCGCTATCCTGCGCCCGGGCGCGCAGCCGGCGCTCGAGTTCCGCCATCGAAGGCGGCAGGATGAAGATGCCGATGGCATCGGGGTGCAGCCGCCGCACCTGCTCGGCGCCTTGCCAGTCGATCTCCAGAACCAGGTCGCGCCCTGAGGCGCGCGTCTGCTCGATCGATTTCTGGGATGTGCCATAGCGGTGCCCGTGCACTTCGGCGCTCTCCAGGAACTCGCCACGCTCGAGCATCGCCTTGAATCGACCCGCATCCACGAAGTGGTACTCGCGCCCGTCCGTCTCGCCGGGGCGGGGTGAGCGCGTGGTGTAGGACACCGACAGCGCCACCGCGCGCTCGGCCGCGAGCAGGCCCTTGATGAGCGAGGACTTGCCGGCGCCCGAGGGCGCGGTGACCACGAACAGCAGCCCGTTCATTCGATGTTCTGCACCTGCTCTCGCACCTGCTCGATGAGCAGCTTCAGTTCGAGCGCGCAGTCGGCGATCTCGCGCGTGGCCGCCTTGGAGGCGAGGGTGTTCGCCTCGCGGTTGAGTTCCTGCGCGAGGAAGTCCAGGCGCTTGCCCGCCGCCCCGCCCGCGGCGAGCACGCGCTCCACCTCCTCGAGGTGCGCGGACAGCCGCTGCAACTCCTCCGCGACGTCGGTCTTCACCGCGAACACGGCGAGCTCGGCGCGCACGCGCTCGTCGTCCGCGGCGCCGAGCGCTTCGCGCAGCCGTTCGGCGAGCCGCGCCTGGTAGGCGGCATTGGCCTGCGGCACGAGCGGCGCGACCTGCGCGACGCGCCGGCGCATCTGCGCGACATGGCCGATCAGGACCGCGGCCAGTTTTGCGCCCTCCCGGGCGCGCGCGGCGCACAGCTCGTCCACCGCGCGCCCGGCGAGTGTCGCGACGCGCGATCGCGTTTCGTCCGCATCCAGGGGGCTCTCTTTCAGCACGCCGGGCCAGCGCAGCACCTCGCTTACGCCGAGCGGCTGGGCGCCCGAAAAGGCGCGCAGCGCCTCGGCCTCGAGGCGGCGCAGCGACTCGAGCGCTGCCGCATCGAGCGCCTGGGACGGCGGCGCGCCCGGCGCGAACGACAGCCGGCCATCGACCTTGCCGCGCGTGACGCGCGCCACGATCGCTTCGCGCAGTGCGGGCTCCAGCGTGCGCAACTCTTCGGGCACGCGCAACTGCAGGTCGAGGAAGCGCGAATTCACCGAACGCAGCTCGAGGCTGAGCGCGCCGCGCGGATGCTCGGCGGAGGCGAGCGCGTAACCGGTCATGCTGAGGATCAAGGGAGCCGATCGCAGAAAAGTGCGCGATGCGAAGCGCGTATCATAGGGGAAGATGCCCGCCCAAGCCAACCAGCCGTTGCCGGAGGGGCATCAGCTGCTGAACTACCGCATCCTGCGCTTGCTGGCCCATGGCGGCTTTTCCCTCGTCTACCTCGCGCACGACGAGAACGAGACGCCGGTGGCGATCAAGGAGTATCTGCCCGCGGCGCTCGCGCTGCGCACGGCCGGCGGGCCGGTGCCGGTGGTGCCCGAGGTACACGCCGCCGCTTTCCGCTACGGCATGAAGTGCTTCTTCGAAGAGGGTCGCGCGCTCGCCACGCTCGCGCATCCCAACGTGGTGCGCGTGCTCAACTTTTTTCGCGCCAACGAGACCGTCTACCTCGTGATGCGCTACGAGCGCGGGCGCACGCTGCAGGAGCACATCCATGCGCGCAAGGGTGCGCTGAAGGAATCCTGGATCCGCAGCACCTTCGCCAACCTGCTCAACGGCCTGCGCGAGGTGCATTCCAACAAGCTGCTGCACCTGGACATCAAGCCGGGCAACGTCTACCTGCGCGGCGATGGCACGCCGCTGCTCATAGACTTCGGCGCGGCGCGGCAGATGCTGGCGGGCGAGGCGCCGGTGCTGCCGCCGATGTACACGCCGGGTTTTGCCTCCCCCGAGCACCATGTCGACCGCTCGAAGCTCGGCCCCTGGAGCGACATCTACTCGGTGGGCGCGACACTGTACGCCTGCCTCGTCGCGCAGGCGCCGCCGGCGGCCGAGGAGCGCATGGAGAAGGATCGCTTCGTCCCGGCGCGGCGGGCCGGCGCCGGCAAATTTTCCAGCGAGCTGCTCGACACCGTGGACTGGTGCCTGCGCCTGAACCACCTGGAGCGCCCGCAAAGCGTGTTCGCGCTGCAAAAGGCGCTGCTCGGCGAGAAGCCGCCCGAATTCCGCGGCGAGACGCCGATCCTCGACCAGCTGAAGGGCGCGCTCGCGCGCTTCGCGCGCAGATGAAGTGCGCCCTCACCCAGGAAACGCACGCCGGCAGGCGCTCCTACAACCAGGACCGCGTCGGGCACTGGCGCACCCTCGAATCGATCCTGCTGGTGGCTTGCGACGGCATGGGCGGGCACGCGCATGGCGACGTCGCCGCCGAGCTCGTCATGCGGCACATCGCGGCGGCCTTCAAGCGCGAGGCGCAGCCGCGCCTTGCCAACCCGGACCTGTTCCTGTTTCGCGCCGTCGGGCGCTCGCACGGCATGCTGCTGCGCGAGGCGCAAATGCTGGGGCTCGCCGAAGCACCGCGCACCACGGTGGTCGCCTGCGTCATCCAACAGGGGCGCGCCCACTGGTCGCATGTCGGCGACTCGCGGCTGTACCTGGTGCGCAAGGGCGAGGTGCTGGTGCGCACGCGCGACCACACGCTCGTGCAACAGCTGGTCGACGAAGGCGCGCTGCGCGAGGACGAGGCCGGCACGCACCCGCAGCGCAATCGCCTGCTGCAATGCGTCGGCGGCATGCAGGCGCCGCGCATCATGCCGACCGCGCATGCGCGCCTCGAGCGCGACGACATCCTGCTCCTGTGCACGGACGGACTGTGGGGGCCCTTGTACGAGCGCCAGATCATCGCCGGGCTGGAAAGCGGTCCGCTCGCCGAAGCCGTGGCGCGGCTTTGCAGCCTCGCGCAGGAGCGCGCCGGTCCCGGGTGCGACAACGTGTCGGCCGTGGCGCTCGCCTGGGGTGAGGAGGCGCTGCCCTTCAAGGACGAGCCGCGCACCGTGCCGCTCGCCGAGATGGCCACCGAGGTGCAGGATTTCGGCGATGACGCCTATCTGCGGATGACCGACGAGGACATCGAGCGCGCCATCGCCGAGATCAAGCAGGCGCTCAAGCGGCACAATACGCCCCGATGAGCAGAGCGAACGCAAGACAGCCCGGACAAATGCGGCCGGTGCGCATGACGCGCGGTTTCACGCGCCACGCGGAAGGCTCGGTGCTGGTGGAGTTCGGCGAGACACGGGTGCTGTGCACGGCGAGCGTCGAGCAGCGCGTGCCGGCGTTCCTGCGCGACAAACGGCTGGGCTGGCTCACCGCCGAGTACGGCATGCTGCCGCGTGCGACGCACACGCGCGGCGAGCGCGAAGCGGCGCGCGGCAAGCAGTCCGGGCGCACGCAGGAAATCCAGCGCCTGATCGGCCGGTCGCTGCGCGCGGTGGTGGACCTCTCGGCGATCGGCGAGCGCACGTTGCAGATCGACTGCGACGTGCTGCAGGCCGACGGCGGTACGCGCACTGCGGCGATCACCGGTGCCTTCGTCGCCGTGCACGATGCGCTCGACTGGATGCGGCGCGAAGGCATGATCGAGGCGCTGCCGGTGAAGGACTTCGTCGCCGCGGTTTCCGTGGGCCTGAAGAAGGGCGTTGCCCTGCTCGACCTGGACTACGCGGAGGATTCCGCCTGCGATACCGACATGAACGTGGTGATGACCGGTGCCGGGGGCTTCGTGGAAGTGCAGGGCACCGCCGAAGGCGCGCCGTTCGAGCGCGCGCAGATGGACGCGCTGATCGCGCTCGCCGGGCGCGGCATCGGCGAGCTGGTGGCGCACCAGAAGCGCGCGCTCGGCCTGTGAGGCTGGTGCTCGCGTCGGGCAACCCCGGCAAGCTGCGGGAGATGCGCGCATTGCTCGCGCCGCGCGGCCACGAGGTGATCGCGCAGGCCGATCTCGGCATCGGCGAGGTCGAGGAGCCGCACGACACGTTCCTCGAGAACGCGCTCGCCAAGGCGCGGCACGCGAGCCGCGCGGGCGGCCTGCCGGCGCTCGCCGACGATTCCGGATTGTGCGTCGATGCGCTGGGCGGTGCGCCTGGCGTGCACTCCGCGTACTTCGCCGGTCGTGAAGGCGGTCGCGAGGAGCGCGATGCGCGCAACAACGCGAAGCTCCTCGCGAGCCTGGGCGGGAAGCGCAAGGCGCATTACCGCTGCGTGATGGCGCTGGTGCGCGGCGCCAACGACCCTGCGCCGCTCATCGCCGAGGGACGCTGGGACGGCGAAATCGCGCGTGTGCCGCGCGGCGCGAACGGCTTCGGCTACGACTCGCTGTTTCTCTTGCCCGGGCGGGGGATGACCGCCGCAGAGCTCTCCGACGAGGAGAAGAACCAGCTGAGCCATCGCGCGCGCGCGGCGGCGCAGCTGCTCGCGGCGCTCAGGTAACCGACACCCTTTCGAGCAACGCGAGCAGGCCCTGGAGCAGGGCGAGCGGCGAGGGCGGGCAGCCCGGAATGTGCAGATCGACCGGCACTACGGCCGAAACGCCGCCAACGCACGCAGGGCTGCCGGCAAACACGCCGCCGTCGCGGCCGCAGGCGCCCACCGCCACCACCCACTTCGGGTCGGGCGTCGCCTGGTAGGTGCGCTCGAGCGCTTCGCGCATGTTGCGCGTCACGGGACCGGTCACGAGCAGCACGTCGGCGTGGCGCGGCGAGGCGACGAAGCGCAGGCCGAAGC
>DASTTC010000575.1:0-6447 GCA_035760345.1 Burkholderiales bacterium
CGTCCGAGATTCTCCATGAAAGCCTCGAGGCCCGCGTTGTTGAAGCCCATGCGATTGACGAGCGCTTGCGCCTGCGGCAGGCGGAACAGGCGCGGGCGCGGGTTGCCGGGCTGCGGGCGCGGCGTCACCGTGCCGACTTCGATGAAACCGAAGCCCAGGCGCGCGAGCGCGTCGACGTGCTCGGCGTTCTTGTCGAGGCCCGCGGCGAGGCCCACCGCGTTGGGCAATGCCAGGCCCATGGCGCGCACCGGCGCGCCCGGCGCGCGTGCCACGCGCAGCAACCCGAAGCGCAGCGGCGCATCGGCAAGGCCCAGCGTCAGCTCGTGCGCGCGCTCCGGGTCGAGGGCGAAGAGCAGGGGCCGCGCCAGCGCATACAGCATTCGCTAGAAGCGCATGCGCGCGAGGTCCGCTTCGGACAGCCGCCGCCAGCCGCCGCCGGAGAAGCCTTCGATCGGCATGAAGCGCGACTTGTAGGCCATCTTCGGACTTTCGCGGATCCAGTAACCGAGATAGAGGTAAGGCAGCCCGAGCGCGCGGCAGGCCTCGATCTGCCACAGCACGTTGTAGGTGCCGTAACTCGCGCCCTGGCGCTCGGGATCGAAGAACGTATACACCGAGGACAGGCCGTCGGGCAGGTAGTCGACGATCGACACCATCACCAGCTGGCCCTGGTCGCGGAACTCCACCAGCCGCGTGTCGACCCGGCTCTGCAGCAGGAAGTGCGAATACTGGTCGCGGCTGTCGTTGTCCATGCCGCCGCCGGAATGGCGCCGCGCCTGGTAGCGCAGGTACAACGCGTAGTGCTCGAGCCGGAATTTCAGCGGCTGCAGCTGCGCGGTGAGCCCCGCGTGCTCCTTCCAGGCGCGGCGCTGCGAGCGATTGGCGACGAACTCGCCCGCCGGGATGCGCACCGGCACGCAGGCGCGGCAGCTGTCGCAGTGCGGCCGGTAGGTGAAGATGCCGCTGCGGCGAAAGCCCGACTTGACCAGGTCGCCATACAGGTCGGTGTTGATGAGGTGCGAGGGCGTCGCCACCTGCGAGCGCGCCATGCGGTCGGGCAGATAGCTGCACGGATACGGCGCGGTGACGTAGAACTGCAGGACCGCATGCGGCAGGTCATTCAGCCGGGACATTGGGCTCCGTTGCTCGCGTCCATTTTCCAGGAGGCGCGTCGTAGTGTACCAACGCGGCCAATTCGTGCAAAAAGGCTCGCCGCGGGATCTCGCGCGCGCCGAGCGAGGCCAGCAGCGGCGTGCGCACCTGGCAGTCGATCAGCGGGATGCCGCGCCGGCGCGATTCCTCGACCAGGCCGACCAGCGCCACCTTGGAGGCGTCGGCGGCGCGCGCGAACATCGACTCGCCGTAGAACATGCGCCCAAGCGATACGCCATACAGGCCGCCCACCAGCTCGCCGCCGCGCCAGGTCTCGAACGAATGCGCGTAGCCGGCGCGGTGCAGCCGCGCGTAGGCGATGCGCATGTCCTCGCCGAGCCAGGTGCCGCCACCGTCGGCGCGCGGCCCGGCGCAGCCCGCGAGCACCTGGCGAAAGGCGGTGTCGATGCGAATCTCGAAGCCCTTGTTGCGCAGGCTCTTTGCCAGCGAACGGCTCAGCTTGAGCTCGGCGCAGTAGAGCACCAGGCGCGGGTCGGGCGACCACCACAGGATCGGCTCGTCGCCCGAATACCAGGGAAAGATGCCGCGGCGGTACGCCTCGAGCAGGCGCGGCGCGCCCAGGTCGCCGCCCGCGCACAGCAGCCCGTTGGGATCGTCCAACGCGCTTTCGACCGGCGGGAAGGGCTCGCCGGCGGCGAGCCATTTCAGCACTTCACCTGCTGCCGGCAGTACTCCTCCAGCGCGGTGACCTGCGCCGCGCCGGCCACGCGCCGGCGCGGCTCGCCGCCGTTGTCCAGGGCCAGGCGGAACGCGAACTTGGCGAAGAACTTCTCGAACATCTCGCCCCCCAGCGTGCCCACGGCGGTCAGTGCGTCGTCGCTCGCGTCGTGCTCCAGCAGGATGGCAGCCAGCGGCTGCGGCGCGGGCCCGGCGAGCACGCGCCCGCCGTTGGCGGGATCGTACTGGCTGTGCTCCGAGCAGCAGTGGATGACGTCGGCGAACTTGTTGCGCGCGCTCTTTTCGGTGCGAAAACTGATGAAGCTGATGTCGCGCGTCGGGTAGGTGAGCTGGTGCGCGCAGATCGCGGAGTAGGCGACGATCGAGCGCCGCGCGCCCACGCCGCCGCGCCACTCGTAGGGCTCGCCGTCGACGGTCTTCAGTTGCGCGGCGGCCGCCGCCGGCCGGCCGAGATTCAGCAGGAAGCAGGGTGTCGAGGCGTAGGGGTAATGGAACACGAGATTGCGACGGGCGGGAATGCGCTGCGCCCGCAGCGGCGTGCCGTCGGCGCCCACGAGTCTGGCCCGCCCGTAGAAATGCGGCCGCACGTCGGCGGCCAGGGCCGGCGCGCCGGCAGTCGCGGCGGCGGCCGCGCAAAAACCGATGAAATTCCGCCGCTCCACTACAGGTTGTAGCCTTTCTCGTTGTGCAGCGCCGTGTCCAGGCCTTCGGTCTCCTGGTCGCCGCCCACCCGCAACCCGGTCACCGCGGCGGTAAGCTTGAGCAGGATCCAGGTCACTGCGCCGCACCAGGCCGCAGTGGCCAGAACGCCTATCGCCTGCACCATGAACTGCCCGCCCATCGATTGTCCTTCGGGCAACCCGGCGCCGCCGAGCGCGGCAGACACGAACACCGCGGTCAGCAGCGTGCCGAGGATGCCGCCCACGCCGTGCACCGGGAAGACGTCGAGCGAGTCGTCCACGTTGAGGCTGCGCTTGAGGTAGCTGGTGGCGGCGAAGCACACCACGCCCGCGACCGCGCCGATGGCGATGGCCCCCATCGGGCCGACGAAGCCCGAGGCCGGCGTGATGGTGCCCAGGCCCGCCACCATCCCGGTGACGATGCCCAGCACCGAGGGCTTGCCGTAGCGCCAGGTCTCGCACAGCAGCCACGCCAGCGAGCCGGTCGCCGCGCCGATGTGCGTCACCAGCATCGCCATGCCGGCGGCGCCGTCCGCGGCGAGCGCGCTGCCGGCGTTGAAGCCGAACCAGCCGACCCACAGCAGGCACGCCCCGGTCACCGCCATGGTCATGTTGTGCGGCGGCATCGCCGTGTCGGGAAAGCCGCGGCGCTTGCCCAGCACCAGCGCGCACACGAGCGCGGCGAGGCCGGCGTTCAGGTGCACCACCAGGCCGCCGGCGAAATCCATCACGCCCATCTTCGCCAGCCAGCCGCCGCCCCAGACCCAATGCGCGATCGGGCAGTACACGAACAGCAGCCACAGCATGCTGAACAGCAGCATGCCGCCGAAGCGCACGCGCTCCGCGTAGGCACCCACGACGAGGGCCGGGGTGATGATGGCGAAGGTGAGCTGGAACATGACGAACACGGTTTCCGGGATGCTCCCGGAGAGCGCGTTCTTGTCCACGCCGGCGAGGAACGCCTTGCCGAATCCGCCGTAGAAGGCGTTCGCGGCGCCGCCGTCGCCGAACGCGAAGCTGTAGCCCACGGCCACCCACACCAGCGTCGCGGTGCAGGCGATGGCGAAGCACTGCATGAGCACCGACAGCGCGTTCTTCGCGCGCACCAGGCCGGCGTAGAACAGGGCGAGCCCGGGCAGCGTCATCAGCAGCACCAGCACCGAGGCGGTGATCATCCACGCGGTGTTGGCGGCATCCAGCTTGGCATCGGCCGCGGCCGCCCAGGGCGCGAAGGCCAGCAACGGGACCAGCAGTGCTCTTTTCATGTCGGCTCCCCCTTTGGTGTGCGGATTCTAGCGGAGCGCAATGTCCTCGGCATGGAAGCCGAAGCTGCCCCGGGCGCGGTCGGCGAACCAGTGCCGCAGCGTGAGGGCCACGGTACGGAAGGCAATGTCCTGCCAGGGCACCTTGTGCTCCTCGACCAGCGCCACTTCCAGGCTTTCATCGCCGGGCTTGAACTCGAGGCTGGCGAGGCGCGCGCGATAAAAAAGGTGCACCTGGTTCACCCGGGGAACCGAGATCAGGCTGAACGGCGCCTCGATCTCGATGCGCGCGCCGGCTTCCTCCAGCGTTTCGCGCAGCGCGGCCTGCGCCGCGGTCTCGTCGTTCTCCATGTAGCCGGCGGGCAGCGTCCAGTAGCCGTAGCGCGGCTCGATGGCGCGGCGGCACAGCAGGATGCGCTCGTCGCGCGCGGCCACCGCGCCGACCACCAGCTTGGGGTTCTGGTAATGGATCTCGCCGCAGGCGTCGCAGACGAACCGGGGCAGGTTGTCGCCCGGCGGGACGCGCTGTTGCAGCGGCGCGGCGCAATTAGAGCAGAACTTCAGGCAGGTCTCCGAGCGAGCCGAGCAGGGCGTCGGGCTGGAAGCCGAGCCGGTCCACGGGGGCGCCCGCGCGGTTGATCCAGTACACCGTGAAGCCGAAGGACTTGGCGCCGAGCGCGTCCCAGCAGTTGGAGGACACGAAGCCGATGTTGCCCTTCGACACCGCCAGCCGGTCGAGGGCCAGCTGGTACACCTCGGCAACCGGCTTGAACTGCCGCACCTCGTCCACGCTCAGGACGGCGTCGAACTTGAGGCCGGAATGCTTGACGAGCGGCTCGATCATGTCGGGCGAGCCGTTGGTGAGGATCGCCGTCTTTGCCTTCAGCTTGGCCAGGGCGCCCGCGACATCGGGGTAGGGCGCGAGCCGCAGGTATTCCTGCATCAGCGCTTCGGTATGCGCCGCATCGAGCGCCAGCTTGAGCGATTCGCAGGCATAGGCGAGCGCCTCGCGCGTGATCTGCGAGAACGGCACGTAACGCCGCATGAGGCTCCTCTGCCAGGTGTACTCGAGTTGCTTCTGGCGCCACAACTGCGACAGCGCCGCGCCCTTGCCGGGCCAGAACCCGTCGCAGCGGCGAACCACCGAATGCACGTCGTACAGCGTGCCATAGGCGTCGAACACCAGGGCTTGGGGGCTCATGGGCGAAGTATAGAATGCGCGCGATGCCGGACCGCTACGACGAGCTCTACGCGAAGTTTCGCTGGAACGTCCCGCCGCGCTACAACATCGCGCAGGCCTGCTGCGGCCAGTGGGCGCACGAGCGCTCCCGGTTTGCGCTGTACTGGGAGGACGAGTCCGGCGCCACCGCGGCGTACAGCTTCTGGGACATCCAGCGCGAGGCCAACCGCCTGTCGAACGCGCTCGCGGCGTTGGGCGTGCAGCGCGGCGAGCGCGTTGCGCTGCTCCTGCCGCAGCGACCCGAGTCGGCCATCGCCTACATGGCGATTTTCCAGATGGGCGCGGTGGCGCTGCCGTTGTCGCATCTTTTCGGCCCCGATGCGCTCGAGTACCGCATGGAGCACGCCGGCGCGAGCGTGGCGATCGTGGAACCGACCACGATCGCCAACCTGTGGCAGGTGCGTGGCAAGCTGTCGCAACTGCGCCACGTGATCGGCGTGGGCGGCGCGCGCGAAGCGGGCGTGCACGCGTGGGAAGCGCTGCTGGCGAAGGCGAGCTCGCGATTCGCGCCCGTGGACACCGCGGCGGACGATCCGGCGGTGGTGATCTACACCAGCGGCACCACTGGTGCGCCCAAGGGGGCCTACGAGGCGCACCGGCTGCTGATCGGCAACCTTTCGGGCTTCGTGCATTCGCATGATTTCTTTCCGCAGCCTGGAGACATGTTCTGGTCGCCCGCGGACTGGGCCTGGGCCGGGGGGCTATTCGACGCGCTGTTGCCGTCGTGGGCCTTCGGCATCCCGATCCTCGGCTATCGCGGCAAGTTCGACGCGGACAAGGCGTATACCCTGCTCGAGAAGTACGGCGTGCGCAATTCGTTCCTGTTCCCGACGGCGCTCAAGCTGATGATGAAGGCGGTGCCCGAGCCGCGCAGGAAGTACGACCTCAACTTGCGCTCGGTGATGAGCGCCGGCGAATCGGTCGGCGTCACGGTGATCGAGTGGGCGAAGGAGAATCTCGGCGTCACCATCAACGAGATGTTCGGCCAGACCGAGATCAACTACGTGGTCGGCAACTGCCGGGCGGCCTGGCCGGTGAAGCCGGGGTCGATCGGGCGCCCGTATCCGGGGCATCGCGTGGCGGTGATCGACGAGCAGGGCCATGAGCGCCCGCGGGGCGAATTGGGCGAGATCGCCGTGCACCGCGAGTGCCAGGGCGAAGCCGACCCGGTTTTTTTCCTCGAGTACTGGAAGAACGCGCAGGCGACGAAAGACAAGTTCATCGGCGACTGGGGCCTCACCGGCGACCAGGGCAAGATGGACGAGGACGGCTACCTCTGGTACCAGGGCAGGTCGGATGACGTCATCAAGAGCGCGGGCTACCGCATCGGCCCGGCGGAAATCGAGAGCTGCCTGGTGAAGCATCCGGCGGTGGCGAATGCCGCGGTGATCGGCAAGCCCGACGCCACGCGCGG
>DASTTC010000576.1:0-7077 GCA_035760345.1 Burkholderiales bacterium
CTCGCGAATATCCTGTTCGCGGTGGTGCTGGTGATGGGCGTGGTGTCCTACGCGCTCATGCCGCGCGAGCAGGACCCGGAAATCAACTTCAACTGGGTCAACATCGTCACCACGCTGCCCGGCGCCTCCGCCGAGGACGTGGAGAAGCGCGTGACGCAGCCGCTGGAAGACGCGATCAAGAACGTCGCCGACATCCGCTTCGTGACCTCCTCCAGCCGCGAGAACGTGTCGTCCATCCTGGTGCGGTTTCGCGACGTGTCCGAGCGCGTGTTCGACAAGCGCGTCAACGACTTGAGGCGCGAGATCCAGAACAAGGCGCAGGCCGAACTGCCGGCGGAAGTGCTCGACGACCCGCGCATCCTCGAGATCACCACCTCCAACGGCTTTCCCACCGCGCAGGTGCTGGTCGCCGGGCTCGCCGACGACGAGACGCTGCGGCGCATCTCGCGCGCGATCCGCATCGACCTGGAGCGCCTCGCGGGGGTGGACCAGGTGTTCGCCCTCGGCCTGCACGACGCGGAACTGCGCGTGGAGTTCGAGCCGGCGCGCCTCGCCGCGCGCGGCCTCACGGCGGCCGACGTGGCCGACGCGGTGGGCGGCTGGTTTCGCGACACCTTCGCCGGCGTGGCGCGCGCCGGGAACGAGGCCTGGCTGGTACGCGTGATCGGCCAGGACGCGGACCCCGCCTATCTCGCCGGTGTCACGCTCGCCGTGCCGCGCGCCGGCACGCGCGTGCCGCTCGATGAAGTAGCGAGCGTGCAGCGCTCGCGCGCCACGCCGCGCCACCTCGCCTCCAGCGACGGCCGGCCGGCGGTGCTGCTGTCGGTGACGAAGAAGGCCTACACCAACACGCTCGACCTGGTGGAGGCGATCCGCGCCTACGCGGCCGAGAAGAACGCGGTGCTCGCGCCGCTCGGCTTGAAGCTCTCGCTCACCGACGACCAGACGATCCCGACGCGCGAGGCGATTTCCGTCATGGAATCGAACGCCGCGCTCGGCCTCGTCCTCGTACTCGCCGCGTGCTGGATGTTCCTCGGCACGCGCGTATCGATCCTGGTGGCGCTCGGCATCCCGTTCGCGCTCGCCGGCGGCTTTGCCGTGCTGCATGCCGCGGGCTTCACGCTCAACATCTCCGTGCTGCTGGCGGTGGTGATCGTGCTCGGCATGCTGGTGGACGACGCCGTGGTGGTGGTGGAGGCGATCTACTACCGCGTGCAGCGCGGGCAGGAGGTGCTCGCCGCGTCGCTCGATGCGCTGCGCGAGACCGCGGCGCCGGTCACTTCCGCGGTGCTGACGACGATTGCCGCCTTCCTGCCGCTCATGCTCCTGCCCGGCATCGTCGGCAAGTTCATGTTCGTGATCCCGTTCGTCGTCACCATGACGCTCGCCATCAGTCTCATCGAGGCCTACTGGATGCTGCCCACGCACCTCACGGCGCTGAAGCTCGACCTCACCCGGCCCTCGCGCACGCAGCGCATGCGCCACCGCTTCACCCACCTGCTGCGCCTGCGTTACTCGCGCGGCCTGCTGTACGTCATGCGGCGGCCCAAGCGCTTCGCGGCGCTCATGGTCCTGACGGTCGCCGCGGCGGGCGCCGCGGTCGCCGGGGGCCTGGTGCGCATGGAATTTTTCGCCTTCGACCCGATTCGCCTGATCTACGTGAACGTGGATATGCCGGCGAGCGCGCCCCTCGAATCGACGCTGGCGCGCGTCGAGCAGCTGGAGCGCGCGGTGCGCGAGCGCTTGCGCGACGGCGAGCCGCGCGCGCTCACCTCGCTCGCCGGCGTGAAGTTCACCGACACCGAGCCGCTGTACGGCGACGCCTACGGCCAGCTGGTGGTGTCGCTGCAGCCCCGCGGCGACGACGGGCGCGAGGTGACGGACATCGTGGAATCGCTGCGCGCGCAGATCGTGTCGTTGCCGGGTGCGGGCAAGGTGAGCTTTACCGTGCTGGCGGGCGGGCCGCCGGTCGCCAAGCCGGTGCGCGTGCGCGTGAGGAACGACGATCCGGTCGAGCTGCGCGCGGCGGCGGACGAGGTGCTCGGGATCGTGCGCGCCATTGCCGGCACCAAGGATGTCGTCGACGACGACGTGCCCGGCCGGCCGGAGCTGCGCCTGCGCCTGGATCCCGAAGCGATCCGCGCGAGCGGCCTCAGCCCGGGACTTGCGGCGCGCATCCTGCGCCTGCATGTGGACGGCGAGATCGTCACGCAGATGCGCGACCAGGGCGAGAAGGTCGAGGTGCGCGTGCGCGCCGCGCCGCGCGCTTCCGGCGACGTGGCGAGGCTGCTCGATGACCCTGTGGCGCTGCCCGGCGGCGCAGGCGCCACGACGCTCGGCGCGCTGGTGCGCGCCGAGACCGGCAGCGGCCGGGGCGTGATCAAGCACTACAACCTGCGCCGCTCGATCACGGTGGAAGCCGACATCGAGCGCGAAGCCACCGATACCGTGGCGGCGAACAAGGCGATCCGCGACGGCTGGGAGAAGGTGAAGGGCCGCTTTGCTTCCACCTCGCTCGATTTCTCCGGCGAGCTGGACGACATCGAGGAGAGCCTCGAGGCCATGAAGGTGCTGTTCCTCCTCGGCGTCGGCCTGATCTACCTGATCCTCGCGGCCCAGTTCCGCAGCTACTGGCAGCCGGCGATGATCCTCGCCACGGTGCCGCTTGCCTTTACCGGCGTGGTGTTCGGGCTGCTCGTGTCGAACAACCCGCTGTCGCTCTATACGCTCTACGGCGTGATCGCGCTCACCGGGATCGCGGTGAATTCGGCCATCGTGCTGATCGACGCGGCGAACGCGCGGCGGCGCCTCAGGATGAGCGTGCTGCACGCTTCGGTGTTCGCGGCGCGGCGGCGCGTGGTGCCGATCATCATCACCAGCACCACCACCATCGCGGGGCTGTTCTCGCTCGCCTTCGGCCTGGGCGGGCACTCGCTCATCTGGGGGCCGGTGGCGGCGTCGATTGTCTGGGGCATCGGCTTTTCCACGGTGCTGACGCTGTTCGCCATGCCGCTGCTGTACTGGGCGCTGATGCCGGAGCACCGCTCGCGGCGCGGCAGGCCCAGACCGTATAATGCCGGTCCCCCGCCGGAAACCGCCCGATGAACCTCGAACAAGCCCGCTTCAACATGGTGGAGCAGCAGATCCGCACTTGGGAGGTGCTCGATCCGGCCGTGCTGGATCTGCTGTATGCGGTGCCGCGCGAGGATTTCGTGCCGGCCGCGTACCGCAAGCTCGCCTTCGCGGACATCGAGGTTCCCCTGGGCGAGGGCCAATGCATGATGCCGCCGAAGATCGAGGCGCGCATCGTGCAGGCGCTCTCGCTGCGCAAGACCGACCGCGTGCTCGAGGTCGGCACGGGGAGCGGCTACCTGACGGCGCTGCTCGCGCGCTGCGCGGCGCACGTGTATTCGCTCGAGATCCGCCCGGGCCTGGCCGCCTTCGGCCGCGCCAACCTGGAGCGCCATGGCGCCGACAATGTGACGCTGGAGGTGGCCGACGGCGCGCGCGGCGATCCGAAGCGTGCGCCCTACGACGCCATCGTGCTCACCGGCTCGACACCCGTGCTGCCGGCCGCGCTGCGCGAGCAGCTCGCGCCCGGCGGGCGCCTGTTCGCCGTGGTGGGCGAGCCACCGGTGATGGTGGCTCGGCGGATTACCTGCACCGTCCCGGGTGCGTTCGGCAGCGAGGAACTTTTCGATACTGTGCTCGCGCCGCTGGTCAACGCGGAGCGTCCGGCGCGCTTTCAGTTCTAGGATCCCCATGACCCGACCCATCGCCCTCGCGCTCCTCGCCCTCGCACCCTTTGCCGCCGGCGCGCAGCCCCTGACGCAGGTGTACCAGGACGCGCGCGTCTACGACGCGCAATACGCCGGGGCGCGCGAGGCGCTGAACGCAGGCCTGGAGCGCCTGCCGCAGGGGCGCGCGCTGCTGCTGCCGAGCCTGAACCTGACCGCGTACTCAACCCGTTCCAAAACGGAGTCGGATTCGGACAATACCCTGATCCAGCCCAGTTTCGAGCGCGACATCGACTCGTACGGCTACGCCCTCACCTTCACGCAGCCGATCTACCGCCGTCAGAACTGGCTGCAGGCCGACCAGGCCGAGCTGCAGGCGAAGCAGGCCGAACTGCAGTTCGGCCTGGCGGGACAGGATCTGATCCTGCGCGCCGCGCAGGCCTACTTCGAGGTGCTCGCGGCGCAGGACACGCTCGCGCTGGTGCGCGCGCAAAAGACCGCCATCGCCGAGCAGCTGGCGCAGGCGAAGCGCAATTTCGAGGTGGGCACCGCCACCATCACGGATACGCACGAGGCGCAGGCACGCTACGACTTGTCCGTGTCGCAGGAGATCTCGGCGCAGAACGACGTGGAGGCGCGCGGCCGCGCGCTGCAACTGCTGACCGGCAAGGAGTACGCCGACCTGAAACCCCTGCGCGCGGAGGTCAAGCTCGCGCCGCCCGAGCCGAACGACATGCAAAGCTGGGTCGATCTCGCGGAAAAGCAGAGCTACGCGGTGCTGGTGCAGGAAGCGGGCACCGAGATCGCGCGGCTCGAGGCGCAGCGCGCGAGCGCCGCCCACCACCCGACGCTCGACCTGGTGGCGAACCACAACTACACGTCGCAGTCCGCCTCGCAGCTCTCGAGCGCGGGCAGCGACATCACCACCAACTCCGTCAGCCTGCAATTCGCGCTGCCGCTGTACCAGGGGGGCGCCCTTTCTTCGCGCGAGCGCGAAGCCGCCTACAACCTGGCGCGCTCGCGCCAGGATCTGGAGAACGCGCGGCGCAGCGCGGCGCTCGCCACGCGCCAGGCCTACCTGGCGGTGATCAACGGCATCGCGCAGATCAGCGCGCTCGAGCAGGCGCTGGTGTCCTCGCAGAGCGCGCTGCAGTCCAACCGGCTGGGCTACGAAGTGGGCGTGCGCATCAACATCGACGTGCTCAACGCGCAGCAGCAGGTGTTCTCCACGCGCCGCGACCTGGCGGTGGCGCGCTACAACACCATCACCAATCTGCTGCGGCTGAAGGCGGCCGCGGGCGCGCTGCGGGAGCAGGACCTGGAGTACGTCAGCCAGGCACTCGCGCCGTAAGGAGCCGCGCGCGCAGAGTTCCGCATCCGCGAGCAGGGCGCGGGCCGCGGCGAGCGCTGCGGCGGCGTCAGGGGCCCACCCTACGCAATTCGCTCGGGCGTCGGCGAGTACTCCGGCACCCAGGCGCGCAGGCGCTCGCGCACCGCCTCCGGCCCGGGGTCGCGCGCCTCGGCGATCCACTGCAGCACTTCCTCGAGCGGCGCGGCGCCCGTGCCGGCGTGCGCCCGTGCGACGCGCAGTTTCGGATGCGGCGTCGGCAGCGTCGTTTCCGCATCCGCGAGCACCTCCTCGTAGAGCTTTTCCCCGGGCCGCAGGCCCGTGTACTCGATGCGGATGTCGGCCTCGGCGAAGCCGGACAGGCGGATCAGCTGCCGCGCCAGGTCGGCGATTTTCACCGGCTCGCCCATGTCGAGCACCAGGATCTCGCCGCCCTTGCCCATCAATGCCGCCTGCAGCACCAGCTGCGCAGCCTCGGGGATCGACATGAAGTAGCGCTCGATCTCGCGGTGCGTCACCGTCACCGGCCCGCCGCGCGCGATCTGCTCGCGAAAGCGCGGGATCACGCTGCCCGTGGAGCCGAGCACGTTGCCAAAGCGCACCGTCACGAACTGCGTACCCCCGGTGCCCGCGAGCGACTGGCAGGCGAGCTCGGCGAGGCGCTTGGACGCGCCCATGACGTTGGTGGGATTCACCGCCTTGTCGGTCGAGATCAGCACGAACTTCGACGCGCCCGCGGCCTGCGCCGCGCGCGCCGTCACCACCGTGGAGAGCACGTTGTTCTCGACCGCCTGGAAGGCGTTGATGGTCTCCATCAGGGGCACATGCTTGTAGGCCGCGGCATGGAACACGAGCTGCGGCCGGTAGCGCTCGAACGCTTCGCGTACGCGCGGCCCGGATTTCGCGTCGCCGATCACCGCGGCAACGGCCACTGCGGGAAAGCGGTCGCGGAACTCCTGCTCGATGGCATACAACGCGTACTCGGAGATCTCGTAGAGCACCAAGCTGGAGGGCGCGTAGCGCGCGATCTGGCGGCAGAGCTCCGCGCCGATCGAGCCGCCCGCGCCCGTGACGAGCACGCACCGACCCTCGATCAACCCGCGCAAGCCCGCGTCGTCCAGCTGCACCGGATCGCGCCCGAGCAGGTCGTCGAGCTCGACGTTGCGCAGCGCCGAGACGCTCACCTTGCCCGAGACGAGGTCGGCGTACGACGGCACGGTCATCACGGCAAGGCCGGCGGCCGAGCACAGGTCAACCGCGCGCTTGCGCTCGCCGTGCGAAGCGCCCGGCATGGCGATGACGGCTTGCGCGACCCCGAGCCCCTGCGCCACGGCGCCCACCGCCCCGAGCGCGCCGAGGATCTTCACCCCCTGGATCGCGCTACCGTGCTTGCCGGTATCGTCGTCGAGCAAGCCAACCGCGCGCCACTGGTTGCTGCTGGCGAGGTCGCGCAACAGGCTCGAGGCGGCGCTTCCGGCGCCCAGCACCAGCACCGGCACGGCCTGCGGGTGGCGCACCATGCCGAGGAGCGCGCGCTCTTTCCAGGCGCGATACAGCAAGCGGCTGCCGCACATGGCGCCCACGAGGAGCACCGGGCTGATCAAGTAGACCGAGCGCGGAACGACGGCAGTGAACGCAATGAGCGTGAACAACGCCGGCGTGGCGAGCGCAGCCACCCCCACCGCCACCAGAATGCGCTGCAGGTCCGGCAGGCTCGCATAGCGCCACAGGCCGCGGTACAGGCCCATCAGCCAGAACACGACCGCATGCACCGCGAGCACCGCCGGCAGCGCATCGAGCGCGGCCCGCGCGTAGAACTGGGGCGGCATCTCCAGGTTGAAGCGCAGCCAGAACGCGGCGAGCCAGGCCAGCGCCGCGGCGACCAGATCGTGCGCGAAGGCGAGCGAGGCCCGCACGATGAAGCTGCGGTCCGCCTTCATGCTCGACGTGCCCAACGCAAGTCGACCCACACCGCGACACCCGCAAGCGCCA
>DASTTC010000577.1:0-6061 GCA_035760345.1 Burkholderiales bacterium
AGGGCTCCCACGGGCGCCTCACCGACGACCCGCAGCACGGGCCCCTCGTGATCAGCTCAAGGGCGGGCCTGTTGCCCGCCGGGGCGGTCGAGGCCACCGCCTTCAAGCAGCTGGTGCTCGATCACCTGTTCGGCTGAGCGCACGGCAGCGTGATGCCGTTGTAGAGCCAGGCCATCGCCTCGAAATCGGGGGCGGCGCCCGGCACCGGGGCGAGGATGTCGTTCCTCAGTTCGCGCACCACGCCCGCCGCGTGGTAGGCATCGCCGTAATAGCGCGACATGATCTGCACGCGCGCGGTGCGCTTGTAGCGCGTGTCCTCGTACCGGCGAAAGGCCCGCGCCCAGTCGAACCCGGAGACCTGCGCGTAGGCGGCGAGCACCACCGCGTCCTCGATCGCCATGTTGGCGCCCTGCGCGAGGTACTGCAGCGTCGGGTGCGCGGCGTCGCCCAGGAGCGTGACGCGGCCCTTCGACCAGCGCCTTGCCGGCTCGCGGTCGCACAGCACCCACATCTTCCACACGTTGATCTTGTCGAGCAGCCGCTGCACCTCGGGTCGCTCGTCGGCGAACTTGCGCTTGAGCTCCTCCGGGTCGCCGTAGACGTCCCAACCCTCTTCGTACTTGTCGCTGTGGAACACCGCGACCAGGTTGTAGAGCTCGCCGCGGCGAAGCGGGTAATGCACGAGGTGGGTCTTGGGCCCGGCCCACAGCACCACGTTGTTCTGCCACAGGTCGTCGGGCACTTCGGCGCGCTCGAGCACCGCGCGGTAGGCGATGTGGCCGGAGACGCGCGGCTTGCCGTCGCCGAGGATCTGCGCGCGCACCTTCGACCACAGGCCGTCGCAGCCGATGAGGCAGGCGCCTTCGATCGCCTCGCCGCCCTCCAGCCGCAGCACGACACGATCGCCCCGGTCCTCGAAGGCAAGGCCCTTGCGCTTCTCGTAAAGTTCGATGCCGTCCTGCGCGCGGCAGGCTTCGAGCAGCACCTGGTACAAGTCGCCGCGGTGAATCACGCCGTACGGGTAGCCGCGAAAGCGCTGCCTGAAGGCGTCGCTTCCCACCGGCAGGCGCGTCACCTCGTCGCCGGTGAGCGCGTCCATCATGACGAGGTTGTCCGGATGCGCCGACCAGCGCTCGATGGCCTCGGTCAGGCCCAGCACTTCGAACATGTGATAGACGTTGGGCCCGAGCTGGATGCCGGCGCCGATCTCCTTCAGCTCCGAGCCCTGTTCGTAGAGGCGCACGCGGCAGCCCCTCTTCGCCAGCGCGAGCGCGGCGGCGAGGCCGCCGATGCCGCCGCCCAGCACCAGGACCGGCAAATCGCTCAAGGCACTGCCAGGTCCGCGCCGATGTCGGCGGTGCGCGCGACACCGCACAGCATCATCGCGCGCTCGTACTCCCCGGCCAGGATCTCGATGGCGCGCGCCGCGCCCGCTTCGCCGCCCGCCATCACGCCAAACAGCGTCGCGCGCCCGGTGAGCACGCCCTGCGCGCCCAGCGCGCGCGCTTTCAGCAGGTCCACGCCGCGGCGCACGCCGCCGTCCAGCAGGATCGTCAGCTTCTTGCCCGCGGCGCGCGCCACCGCGGGCAGCGCATCGAGCGTGGCGATCGCGCCGTCGAGCTGGCGCCCGCCGTGGTTGGAGACGACGATGCCGTCGCAGCCCGCCGCCGCCGCGCGCACCGCGTCGTCGGGCCGCACGATGCCCTTCAGGAGGAGCTTGCGCGGCCAGGCATCGCGCAAGGCTTTCAGGTCGTCCCAGTCGAAGGAGGCGTCGAGCTCGCGGCCCACGGATGCGGCGACGTCGGCGAGGCGCGGCGAGCCCCGCACCATACCCTCCAGGTTCTTCATCTGCGGCACGCCGTGGCGCGCCATGTCGAGGAGCCAGGCGGGCTTGAACAGCATGTCGCGCGAGTTGCGCCAGTTCGGCTTGAAGGGCGCGGTGAAGTCGTTCCTCAGGTCGCGCTCGCGCTTGCCGCCCGTGGTGAGATCGACGGTGACGAGGAGCGCCTCGTAGCCCGCGGCCTTGGCGCGGCGCACCAGGCGCGAGCGGAATTCGCGGTTCTTCAGCAGATAGAGCTGGAACCACAGGCGCCCGCCCGCCTTGTCGGCGATCTCCTCGATGGTGGCGGTGGCGGGCGTGGCGAGCGTGTAGGGGATGCCGGCGGCGCGCGCGGCGCGCGCGAGCATCACGTCGGCGCCGTTCCTGCCCGCGCCGACGGCGCCGGTGGGCGCGATGGCCATCGGCAGGTTGGCGCGGATGCCGAACAGATCCACGCCGGTGTCCACCGCGCGCACGTCCACCAGCACCTTGGGCAGCAGGCGCCGGCGCTCGAAGGCCGCGCGGTTGCCGGCGAGCGTGGTCTCGTCTTCCGCCCCGCCGTCGAAGAAATCGAACACCGAGCGCGGCAGGCGCCGCTTCGCCATCAGGCGCAGGTCGGCGATGTTCACGGCGCGGGCGAGGTTCGGCATGCGGATGGGAGTGTACCGAGGGCGCGGGGCGCGAGCATAATGTCGGCTCTTTACACAGCCGCCATTTCACCATGACCCTTACCGCTGCCCCCTTCGCCAAGTCGCAGGCCGCCGCCCGCCTGCGCGGCGTGCTCTCCCCCGTGGTCACGCCTTTCAAGTCCGACCTTTCGCCCGACACCGAGCGCTTCGTGCGCCACTGCAAGTGGCTGCTGAAGAGCGGCTGCTCGGGACTGGCGATCTTCGGCACCAACAGCGAAGCCAACTCCCTGTCGGTGGAGGAAAAGCTGGGCCTGCTGGCCGCGCTGATCCACTCCGGCGTGCCGGCCTCCGCGCTGATGCCGGGCACCGGGCATTGCGCGCTGCCCGCCACCGTGCGCCTCACCGCGCACGCGGTGAAGCAGGGCTGTGCGGGCGTGCTGATGCTGCCGCCCTTCTATTACAAGGGGGTCACGGACGAGGGCCTGTACCGCTATTTTTCGGAAGTGATCGAGCGCGTGGGCGACGAGCGGCTGCGCCTGTACCTGTATCACATCCCCCCGGTGGCGCAGGTCGGCATTTCCCTGAAGCTCATCGGCATGCTGCTCTCGAAATATCCGGGCATCGTCGCGGGGGCGAAGGATTCCTCCGGCGACTGGGCGAACACCAAGGCGATGCTCGATGAGTTCGGCAAGTCCGGTTTCGACGTCTTTCCCGGCAGCGAAGCGTTCCTGCTCGACGGACTGCGCCACGGCGGCGTGGGCTGCATCACCGCCACCGGCAACATCAATCCGGGTGCGATCGACAACGTCTACCGCAATTGGCGCTCCGCGGAAGCGGACCAGCTACAGGCCGGCATCGGCGCGACGCGCAAGATCATGCAGAAGGTCCCGATGATCCCCGCGCTGAAGTCCGTCATCGGCCACTTCGGCAACGACGCGCAGTGGCGCACCGTGCGCCCGCCGCTGGTCGAGCTCTCCAAGGAGCAGGAAGCCGCACTCATCCCGGAGTTGAAGGCCGCCGGGTTCGCGATGCCCGGGCTCGCGGGCTAGCGTGCCCGCGGTCCTCGTCACCGGGGCGGGCCGCGGCATCGGGCTCGCCACGGCGAAGGCGTTCACCCAGGAACGCTGGAAGGTCCTGTCGCTGGACAAGCAGTTCGGCGGCGAAGTGGTGGGCGAGCGCGTGGACTACGACCTCACCCGCCTCGCCGGCATCGCGAAGCTCGTCTCCACCCTGGGCGAAGTCGACACGCTCGTGAACAACGCCGGCGTCCTGTACTGCGAGCCCTACGACGCCATTCCGGAAGCGCACGCCGCCGAGATCCTGGCCGTCAACCTGCGCGCGCCGGTGGCGCTGATCGAGGCCGTCGCGCCGCAGATGCGCAAGCGCAAGTCCGGCCGCATCGTCAACGTCGGCTCCGTCGCCGCCTTCACCGGACATCCCGACCTCTGGTACGGCGCCACCAAGGCCGCCCTGTTGAACGTCACCAAGAGCTACGCCGCTCACCTCGGCAAGGACGGAATCCTCGTCAACGCCGTCGCGCCCGGCCCCACGCTCACCGACATGTACGAACAGCTGCCGCAGTCGCGGAAGGACGGCGTGATGAAGACCGTGCACGCCGGCCGCGCCTGCACGCCCGAGGAAGTCGCGCGCGTCATCCTGTGGCTGGGCAGCTCCAGCCCGGACTACGTTTCCGGCACCACCGTGGACGTCAACAGCGGGTCCTACCCGCGCTAGCGGTCAACCGATCCGCGCCCTGGACGTTGTCCATTGCGTGGAAACCCGCCTCACCCTGCGGCCCGGACAGCCGGGCACCCGCAAGCTCGTCGAGAAGTACGGCGAGCGGCTCGTCTGCGTTCGCTACGTCTATGACGCGGCTTCCGGCCGGCGGTTCAAGACCGTCGAGCTCGTCGTCGAGTCCGTTCCTTGGCAGGCCAATGCTCGAAAGCAGCGGCGGCAGGACGACGACGTCGTGTACGTGCGCATCGCGTTCCACGAAACCGACCTGCGGCAGCGGGCGAAGCGGCTGGGGGCGATCTGGCGGCAGCCGCAGCGGCTCTGGGAGATCACATTTAGAGATGCCAAGAGGTTGGGGATCCAGGATCGGATTGTGGGAGGCTGAGGGGGGAGACCTATCTAGATCTAGATATATGCCGGCATATGGCGATATCCATTACTAGATGATTCAATCTATGTATGGATGGTTTTCAGTCTTTCCGACTGCTGTTCAACATACGTTCGGTGGCAGGATTGCAGCACGGTCAGAGTTGATGTCCAAGATGCCTGCTTGCGACCCATAGCTGACGTTCAGGCGTAGACTGCCGCAAGACAACTCGCGCATGGAGGAAGGGCCACTGAAACGCCGCGAGCTGCTCGTTGCCTCGATGGCGCTCGCCGCCGCGCCGTTCGTCTCGCGCGCCCAGGCGCGCATGCCGGTGGTGGGGTTCCTCGTGCCGCAGCACAAGCCCTCGCCGGAGGTCCTGGCCGGACAGATCGCGAATAGCCAGGTCCTTGCCCGGCTGCGCGAGTTGGGCTGGGTCGAGGGGAAGACGTTCAACGCGGAACGCGCATTCGGCGGACCCACGATCGAGGGGCTGTCGGCGGCGGCCGCGAACCTCGTCGCGAAGAGAGTCGACGTGATCTGGGTGATGAACTCCCCGGGAGCGATTGCCGCGGCGCGAGCGACGAAATCCATCCCGATCGTCTTCGTGCTCGCGAGTTTCGTGGTCGAGTCTGGGCTGGTCGATTCGTTTACCCGGCCTGGGCGCAATGTCACCGGGCAAGCCTGGTTCGCCGAACCGCTCGCGCTCCTCAAGCCAACCGAACTCCTGCGTGAAATCGTCCCGAAGGCGCGCCGGCTGGCCTTCCTCACCGTGCCGGCGGACTTGAACATGCAGACAGTCGCGGGGGGGCCGGTGGACATGGCGCCCTTCGCGAGCCGGTGGAACGCCGAAATCCGCCGGCTCGGATTCGAGCAGAAATCGTTCCCTATCGCGAATGAATCCGAGTTCGAACAGTTGCTCGCAGCGATCGAGAAATGGGGTCCCGATTGCCTGCGCGTGGTCAGCACCACGCGCACCGACCGGTTCCAGAAGCAGATCCTCGAGTTCGCGCGGCGCCACAGGCTGCCCGACGCTTACGAGGGACGCTATTGGATCGAAAAGGGCGGGCTCGCCTCCTATGGCGTCGTCGTGCCCCCCTTGTTCCGGCGCAGCGCGGACATGCTGGACCGCATCCTGCGCGGCGCGAAACCGGCCGACCTTCCGGTCGAGTTTCCCACCCAGTACGAGGTGGCGATCAACCTGAAGACGGCGCGCGCGCTCGGGATCACCGTTCCGCAGAGCCTGCTAACTCGCGTTGACCGGGTGATCGAGTGACCGGAACTGGCCGTTTGCGGTGTGGTGAAGATCATACGTGCCTGTCACCGAACAACGGCTTGCAGTGCGACGCGCCGCAAGCGGCGCGCGCCTGAAGCCGAACGTTAGGGCTCAAGTGATCACCGTCTACAAGCCGCAGACGCTCATTGAACTGGCTATTGCCGAGAGCGTGCTTGAGGCGAACGGCATTCCCTACTACGTGCACAACGCGGGTTTTGGCGGCTTGTATCCAGGGGTGC
>DASTTC010000578.1:0-3937 GCA_035760345.1 Burkholderiales bacterium
CACGTCCTCGGCGGAGGCGCCGGGCAGCGTGGTGACGATGTTGACCCAGTTGAAGTTGATTTCCGGGTCCTGCTCGCGCGGCATGAGCGCGTAGGACACCACGCCCATCACCAGCACCACCGCGAACAGGATATTCGCGAGGGGGTGGTTGCGCAGCAGCCACTCGACGAACTTCATCTGAGACGCTGGCCGTCCTTCAGGGCGAACTGTCCCTTCACGACGATGCGCGCTTCGGGCGGCAGGCCGGCGCGTGCCGGCCGGCCCTCCTGCGCGTCGGGCAGCGCACGAAAGCGCGCCGTGCCCGCCTCGTCCACGAACACGCCCAGGCCGCCGTCGCGCCGTACCACCAGTTCGTGCGGCACATGCGGTTCGCCGTCGCGCCACACGATGCGCCCGGAGGCGCCGGGCGCCGCGCCGGGGCCGGTGAAGGCGAGGCGCACGTCCACCGCGCGCGTTTGCGGGTCGATGGCCGGCGAGATGCGCACCAGCGCCAGCGCGTGCTCGCCGGCCGGCCCGACAAAGCGCACCGTCTGCGCCTGCTCGAGCGAACGCGCGTCCTTCGCCTGCACCTGTGCCGCGACTTCAATGCGCCCGGCGTCCACCAGCACGGCGAGCGGCGTGCCCGGCGCGGCGAGTTCGCCGACCTGCCCTAACCGCTCGCGCACGATGGCGGCGAAGGGCGAGCGCACCACGCACTTGTCGACCGAGCGGGCGGCGCTGCCGAGCTGTGCCTCGGCCTGTGCGGCGTCGGCACGCAGCACTTCCACTTCAGTGACGCGCCCGGCGAGCGCCTCCGCGGCGATAAACCCTTGCGCTTGCAGCTCGCGTGCGCGCGCCAGTTGCTGGTCGGCGAGCGACAGGCGCGAGCGCGCGGCGGTGAGCGCGGCGGCCGCGCGCTGGCGCGCCAGCTCGTGGTCGCGACAGTCGATGCGCGCCACCACGGCGCCGCGCTCGATCCGCTGGCCGACTTCGACCAGCACCGCCTCGATGCGGCCCGCGATCTCGGCGGCGATGCGCGACTCGTTGAGCGAGACGGCTTGCGCGGAGGCCTCGCGCTCCGGGTAAGTCGCCACCTCGGCGAGCGACTTGACGACGACGTCAGCGCTTTGCTGGGCCTGCGCCGGCAGGGCCAGCGTCAGCAGGGCGAGAAGAATCGGGAATCGGAGCACGGCGGCCCGAAATGGTAGCAGGCACGCCCCAGGGCTTACCTTGTTTCTTGCGGCACTTTGCAGTAGCGTAAGCGTCTTACGCAGGGGTCCTGCCGCATCGTTTGAAACATGCGCGGGTGAGAGAAACCCTTTGAACCTGATGCGGGTAATCCCGCCGAAGGAAGCGACGATGAACGCCAATCCCAAGTTCCTGGCCGCCACCGCCCACGTCGATGACGCGGCGGTGAAGCCCTTGCCCCATTCGAGGAAGGTCTACGTCGAGGGCTCGCGCCCCGATATCCGTGTGCCGATGCGGGCGGTATCGCAAGCCGACACGCCGACCCTGTTCGGGGGCGAAGCGAATCCCCCGGTGTACGTCTACGACTGCTCGGGGCCCTATACCGACCCGGCGGCGAACATCGACATCCGCTCGGGCCTTGCGCCGCTGCGGCAGAAGTGGATCGAGGAGCGCAACGACACCGTCGTACTGGCGGGCCCATCGTCGCAGTACGGCATCGAGCGCTTGCGCGATCCGAAGCTCGCCGAGTTGCGCTTCAACCTCAAGCGCGCGCCGCGACGCGCCAAGCCCGGCATGAACGTGTCGCAGATGCACTACGCGCGCCGCGGCATCGTCACGCCGGAGATGGAGTTCATCGCGATCCGGGAGAACCTGCAGCGCGAGGCTTACCTCGAGAGCCTGAAGGCGACGGGCAAGACGGGGGAAAAGATGCTGGAGCTGCTGATGCGGCAGCACCGCGGCGAGTCCTTCGGCGCATCCATCCCGGATCGAATCACGCCCGAATTCGTGCGCGACGAAGTGGCGCGCGGCCGCGCCATCATCCCGTCGAACGTGAACCACCCGGAAGCCGAGCCGATGGTCATCGGCCGCAATTTCCTGGTGAAGATCAACGCCAACATCGGCAACTCCGCGGTGTCCTCCGGCATCGGCGAGGAAGTCGAGAAGATGACCTGGTCGATCCGCTGGGGCGGCGACACGGTGATGGACCTGTCTACCGGCAAGCATATTCACGAGACGCGCGAGTGGATCGTGCGCAATTCGCCGGTGCCGATCGGCACGGTTCCGATCTACCAGGCGCTGGAAAAGGTCGACGGCAAGGCGGAAGACCTGACCTGGGAGATCTACCGCGACACGCTGATCGAGCAGGCCGAGCAGGGCGTGGACTACTTCACCATCCACGCAGGGGTACTTTTGCGCTACGTGCCGCTCACCGCGAAGCGAATGACCGGCATCGTCTCGCGCGGCGGCTCGATCATGGCGAAGTGGTGCCTTTCGCACCACCGGGAGAGCTTCCTCTATACGCACTTCGAGGAGATCTGCGAAATCATGCAGGCCTACGACGTCGCTTTCTCGCTCGGCGACGGACTGCGGCCAGGGTCGGGCTACGACGCCAACGACGAGGCGCAGCTTTCTGAACTAAGGACCTTGGGGGAACTGACAACCATCGCCTGGAAGCACGACGTGCAGGTAATGATCGAGGGGCCGGGCCACGTACCCATGCAGCTGATCAAGGAGAACATGGACCTCCAGCTGAAGGAGTGCCACGAGGCGCCCTTCTACACGCTGGGACCCTTGACCACGGATATCGCGCCCGGCTACGACCACATCACCAGCGCCATCGGTGCGGCGCAGATCGGCTGGTACGGCACGGCGATGCTGTGCTACGTCACGCCCAAGGAGCACCTGGGACTGCCGAACAAGAAGGACGTGAAGGACGGCATCATGGCCTACAAGATCGCGGCGCACGCGGCCGATCTCGCCAAGGGCCATCCCGGCGCGCAGATCCGCGACAACGCGGTGTCGAAGGCGCGCTTCGAATTCCGCTGGGAGGACCAGTTCAACCTCGGCCTGGATCCGGACACCGCCAAGGACTTCCACGACGAGACGCTGCCCAAGGACTCGATGAAGGTGGCGCACTTCTGCTCCATGTGCGGGCCGCACTTCTGCTCGATGAAGATCACGCAGGACGTGCGCGACTACGTCGAGAAGGGGATGCAGGAGAAGTCGGTGGAGTTCGTGAACAAGGGCGGCGAGATCTACCAGAAGACCTGAGGCGCGCGGACTCGATCAGATCCGTCCGGGGCCCCCCGCGTCGGCACGCGCTTTCAGCCAGCGCTCGATGTCGGCTTCGATCTTCGCGCGGTCGGTGACGCCGACCGGGTCCTCGCGCGTCGCAAAGGCCTGCGAGAACGCGAGGAAGCGCTGATGCGCGACCTCGTAGAGCCGGAACAGCTCGTCGATCGGCGCGGCGTGGTCATCGGCGCGAATGTCGAGCGCGGGGTAATGCTCGCCGCGATGCACTCGCAGCGCCGCCGACTGCTTGCCGCGCTTGTCGCCGCCGGCGTCCTCGCCCGCCTTTAGCGCTTGCAGCAGCCTCAGCCCGAGCGCGGTCCCTTCGAGCGCTGCGAAACTGCGCAGCGTCGCCTCGAGCACCTCGGGGCCGGCCAGCATGTTGCCGGCGACCGAGACGCCGGCGCCGGAACGATGGCCGCACCAGCCCACGCACGCGGCGCCGGTGTGCGCGGCGCTGCGACCGGCGGCGTCGAGCACGTGCAGCTGGCGGTGGTCGCGCCCGCCGTCCGAGTCGACGAGCAGCGCGACAGTCAGCGTGGCGTCCTTGCCCTCGGCCAGCAGGCGCAGCCCGCGCTCGCCGTAAAGCGGATTCACCAGCGCCTGGGTCGACAACGCCCCGATGCCGCCGCGGATGTGCGGACACAGCGCGCCGACGGCGAAGAAGCGGCTGGCGATGGCGATGCCGAAGTGGCCGCTG
>DASTTC010000579.1:0-3394 GCA_035760345.1 Burkholderiales bacterium
CGGGTTGTGGCCGATGCCCCAGTCGTTGGCGTAGCCGCCGTCGCCCATCGAGATGTAGAGCTTGCCGTCCGGCCCGAAGCCGATCCAGTGGCCGTTGTGGTTGAACTGCGGCCACGCCACCGAATGGATGCGGCGCGCCGAACTCGGATCCGCGGTGTTCCGGTCGCTCTTCGACACCGTGTACTCCTCGACCACGTTGCTGTGCGAGTACCACAGCATCTGCCCGAGGTCCGCGCCGTAATCCAGATGCGCGCTGTAGGCGACATAGAACTTGCCGTTCGACTTGAAGTTCGGATGGAACGCCAAGCCGAGGAGCCCGCGCTCGTCAAAGTCGTGGTGCAGGGCGGGGATCCTGGTGCGGATGTCGAGGAACGGCGTCGGACGCAGCTTGCCGCCCTCCAGGATCTTGATGCGGCCGTTCTGCTCGATGATGAACATGCGGTTGTCGCCGGCCGGCTGCACCATCGCGAGCGGCGTGTTGATGCCCGTGACCAGAGGCTCGAGCCGTATCTTGACCTGCGCCAGCGCGCTGCCGGCCACCGCGAGCAACGCCGCGGCGGTGAGCGCTCCACCCAACTTTGCGAATTTCATCTGCCACCTCCCAATGGTTTGTCATGCCGTTCGTGCCGCAGGCGCCGCGGAGCGGCTTGCGGGGCAGCGAGTATACGTAGCCGTCCGGGCGTATGCCACAGTCGGCTTGCAGATTGGTAAGACCAATTGCGCGGCGCCTGCCGGCACGGACGCCGGTTGCCGCACCGCGCAATGCGCGGGCGCGCGCGCTATTCGATGATCAGATCGTCCATCGTGCGGCGGCTTTTCTTCTCCTCCACCACCGGCTCGCGACCGCCGCGCAGGATGGAATTGCCTTCAAAGACAGCGCGCTGGTCGATGGCCTGAGGAACCATCCAGTCTTCTTCCTTCATCTGGCCGCTCTGCCCGTAGGCGGTGAGCGCGTTCCGGTAGCAGGCCAGCCTGACATCTTTTTCAGCGATTCCTTGCTGCAGTGCAAGCTTGGCGGTCTTGGCGACGCCCAGGGGTTCGGAGATGCCCCAGTCGCAGGCGGAATCGACGATCACCTGCTTCGCGCCGTACTGGCGCAGGATCTCCACCATGCGCGCGTTGCCCATCTTGGTGCTGGGATAGATGGAGAACGCCGCCCAGTAGCCGCGCTCCAGCGTCTCGCGCACCGTCTCCTCGTTGTTGTGGTCCACCACCACCTTGGACGGGTCCAGGCCGTGCTCGTCGCACACGTCCATCGAGCGCGTGGTGCCGCGCTTCTTGTCGCGGTGCGGGGTGTGGATCATCACCGGCAGGTCGAGCTTCTTGGCCAGTTCCAGCTGCAGGCGGAAGTACTTGTCCTCCAGCTTGGTCTGCTCGTCGTAGCCGATCTCGCCGATCGCCACTACGCCCTCCTTCAGTGCGAAGCGCGGGATCAGCTCCATCACGCCCTCGGCCAGCTCCTCGTTGTTGGCTTCCTTGGAGTTCAGGCCGACGGTGCAGTAGTGGCGGATGCCGAACTGGCTGGCGCGAAAGCGCTCGAAGCCGACGATCGAGGACAGGTAATCGAGGTAGGAGCCGACGTTGGTGCGCGGCTGCCCGAGCCAGAACGCGGGCTCAATCACCGCCACGACGCCGGCCGCCTGCATCGCCTCGTAGTCGTCGGTGGTGCGCGAGATCATGTGCGCGTGCGGGTCGATGAGCATCATGGCGGGGCTCTCCTTCGCTAGAGTCTACTGCAGCGTCGCCCAGCTCAGGCGCTTCAGGGAAATGTCGCCGGCGAGGCCGGGCACCGCCTGCAGCAGCTGCGCCGCCCTGCTGTCGGGGCACGCGGCGAGGGCGAGCGCCGCCGCGCGCTTCTCGATCGCCTCGCCCTTTTGCAGCACGCGCGCCAGGTCCTCCAGCGCCGGCCCTTCGGCGAACGGGCCCACGCAGCGCCAGATCTCGAACGGCACCGGCCGGCCGGCGGCCCAGCGCTCGTGGGCGAAGTCGCACATGATGCGCGCGAGCTCCGCGTTGGCGCGCGCATCGAGCCCCTGGATCGGCGCGAGCGGGCTGCCGATGAACAGGGCCTTGAGCACCATGTGGTTCCAGCGGTGCGCATCGAACTGCGCCTGGGGATAGGGATTGCGGTGGGCGATGGCCTCGAACACGGCGCGCACGTTGCTGCGCAGGCCTTCGCCGACCTGCGGCTCGAGCGCCGCCGGCTCCGGATACAGCGGCAGCCCGCGGTACAGCGTGGCGAGTTCCTCCACGTCGGCGCTCTGACATAGCGCGCGGAAACGCTGCGCGAAGGGCTTGCCCGCGCGCGGCAGGCTGGCGAGCAGCAGGATGCGCGCGGCGTCGGTGACGCTCCAGCCGCGCGGGTCCCAGCCCGGGAGGGCCTTCTCGGCGGCGGCGAGGTCGGCGTCGCCGAGTTCCAGCGCCGCCTTGCCCAGCTTTCGCGGCACCATGCCGAGCGCGATGCCGAGTGCTTCCTCCGAAGAATCCGCCTGCAGCGACGCGAGCTGCGCATCGAGCCAGGCGCCGCGCGCGGGCTCGAGCTGGCGCAACAGCCATTCGCGCAGCAGTTTCGTCGGCATGGGCTGATATTCTACGCCGCGTGAATCCCGCGCTCGTCCTCCTCGCCGTGGGGCTTTCGCCCGCCCTCGTCGGCGAGCACACGCCCCACCTGAAGCGCCTCGCCACGCGCGGCGCCCTGCGGCCGCTCGCCACCATCACGCCCGCCGTGACCTGCAGCGTGCAATCCACGCTGCTCACCGGCCTCATGCCGAGCGGCCACGGCATCGTCGCCAACGGCTGGTACTTCCGCGACCTGTCCGAAGTCTGGCTGTGGCGCCAGTCCAACCGGCTGGTGGCGGGCGAGAAGGTCTGGGACGCGGCGAAGGCGCGCGACCCCAAGTTCACCTGCGCGCAGATGTTCTGGTGGTACAACATGTACTCGAGCGCGGACTGGAGCGCCACGCCGCGGCCGATGTACCCGGCCGACGGCCGCAAGATTCCCGACCACTACGCGCAGCCGCACGCGCTGCACGACGAGCTCGATGCGAAGCTGGGGACATTTCCGCTGTTCAAGTTCTGGGGGCCGATGACCGACATCAGCTCCACCGACTGGATCGCGCGCGCCACGCTGCACGTGATGGAATCGCGCAATCCCACGCTCACGCTCGCCTACCTGCCGCACCTGGACTACAACCTGCAGCGGCTGGGTCCGGACCTCGCGCACCCACGCATCCAGCAGGATCTGACGGAGCTCGACGCCGCCTGCGGCCTGCTCATCGACCACGCGGCGGCGAGCGGCCGCGAGGTGATCGTGGTGTCGGAGTACGGCATCACGCCGGTGACGGAGGCCGTGCACGTCAACCGTGCGCTGCGCGAGAAGGGCCTGCTGCGGGTG
>DASTTC010000580.1:0-2132 GCA_035760345.1 Burkholderiales bacterium
TCCTCGACATGGCGATGGCGGATGCGTTGCTCGCCTGCCTGCCGAACAACATGGGCGTCGCCATGACCGAGCGGCGCCAGCCCGACCCGAAGTCCGAGCGCACGCTGGGGGGCAACGCGCTCTACAACATCTACGAGACGCAGGACGCCGACTATATTGTCCTCGGCGGCCAGGAGCTGAAGTTCGCGAAGAACCTGCTCGAGCCGCTCGGCCGCCCCGACCTCGTGGAACTCTGCAAGCTGCCGCCCGGGCCCGGCCAGGACCCGGTGCGCTCGTTCCTGAGGGCAACGTTCCGCACCCGGACCAAGGCCGAGTGGCTGGACTGGTTCAAGGGGCGCGACATCGCGTTTGCGCCCATGAAGACGCTGCCGGAGGTGCTGGAGGATCCGCACTTCAAGGCGCGCGGCATGGTGCTGAAGGACGCTCGCGGCTGGGACCACCTCGGCGTGCCGATCGCCTTTCGCGACGAGCCGGGTCGCGTGAACTTCGATGCGCCCGCGCACGGCCAGCACACGGGCGCGATCCTGCGCACGCTCGGCTACGCCGGCGCGGACATCGCGCAACTGAAATCCCGCGGCGTCATCAAGGACGCTTGAAGCGGCGCCTCGTCATCCTCAACCCGGTCGCGGGCAGGGGACGGGTGCGCCGCGAATGGCCGCGCACGGCGCAAGCGCTTCGAGCCGCAGGCGTGACGTTCGACGTCGTCGAAACGCGGCAGCCGGGGGAGGCGGTGGGCCTCGCCGAGCGCGCGGCGCACGACTACGACGTGGTGATCGCCGCGGGCGGCGACGGCACCGTGCATGAAGTGGTCAACGGACTGCTGCGCGCCGGCAGCGGCGCGGCGCTCGGCGTGCTGCCGCTGGGCAGCGGCGACGATTTCGTGAAAATGCTTCCGGCGCGCGACGCGGTGGAGCGCATCGTGCGCGGCGCGCCGCGCGCCTTCGACGCCGGGCGCATCGAGGCGGTCACGACGCGCTACTTCGCCAACGGCATGGACATCGGTTTCGGCGCGCACGCCGCGCGCAACGTGCGCCGGATCCCGCGTCCTTTCACCGGCCTGGGCGCCTACCTGGGCGCGCTGGCGATGACGCTGGTGCGCTACCCGAAGCTCGAGGTGTCCCTGCAGTTGGACGGGGGCGAAGTCTTCACGCAGACCACCGCCATGACGGCGGTGATGAACGGCCGCAGCTTCGGGGGCAGCTTCAACGTCTGCCCCGACGCCCGGGCGGACGACGGCGAACTCGACCTGCTCATCGCCGACGGCGTCGGCCGGCTGGAGATCCTGGGCCTGGTACCGCGCATCATGCGCGGCACGCACGCGGGCGATCCGCGGCTGCGGCTGGTGCGCGCCAAGCGCGTGGTGCTGGAATCGGCGGCGCCGCTCCTGGTCGAGGCCGACGGCGAGATCGCCTTCGAGGACGCGCGGCGGCTGGAGATCGAGGTGCTGCCGGGCGCGTTGCGCGTGCTGGCCTGACGTGGACGCTCCAGGCCGGAGCGGGTAGCATCCGCGACCGTGAACTGTCCCTGGCTCGTGCGTGCGGTCGCGCTGCTGCTGGTGCTGGTCGGCTTGCAGGCCGGCTCGTTCCAGGATCTGGATGCCGGGCACGAGCGCTTCTACGGCACCGACGACTATACGTCGGCGGTGCGGCCCGAAGTACGCAAGTCCGAGCTGGACAGCGTCGAGCCGCAGCCGGCGCAGGACCGGCCCGAGCGGCAGGCGGCCATGTACCGGGTCATCGAGATTCCGTCCGCCAGCGCGACGCCCGTCGCGCTCCTGCCGCAGCGCTTTCGCCCCGCGCCCACCGGCCCGCCCCGGGCCTGACATCGTCGCGTCATAGTTGATCGGCCTCGCTGCGCGGCGCTTCAACCGCGCGGGGGCGTACATGTCTGATTGCCGGGAGTCATCGCATGGAAAGCCTGGGTTCCGCAGTTGTCGTGTTCATCGTCAGCGCGGCGTTCGTGGTCGCAGCCGGCATCGGCCTCGCGCGCTTCGGCGACGATCTCGCCGAGAGCACCGGCTGGGGCAAGCTGTGGGTCGGCACGCTGCTCGTAGGCATCGCCACCTCGCTACCCGAGGTCACGGTCAACATCTCCGCGGTGTGGCTGGAGGACTCGCCCAACCTCGCTCTCGG
>DASTTC010000581.1:0-2534 GCA_035760345.1 Burkholderiales bacterium
GTGGCGCACGTGATCCGCGCGCGCCCGGGCAAGGCGCCGCACGGCCAGTGGCACCGCCACGACACCGACGTGCAGTTCGTCTACGTGTTGAAGGGCTCGGCGGTGTTCGAGTACGAGGGCGTGGGCCGCGTGACGATGAAGGCCGGCACCTGCTTTTACCAGCCGCCCGGGATCCGGCACCGGGAGATCCGCCATTCCAAGGACCTCGAACTGCTCGAGGTCGTGGCGCCCGCCGATTTCAGGACGCGGGACGCCCAGGCGCCTGCAGCCAGAAAGTCACGGGCCCGTCGTTTACGAGGCTGACCTGCATGTCGGCGCCGAAGCGTCCCGCGGCGACTTCGGCGTGCCGCTCGCGGCAGGCTTGCACGAATAGCCCGAACAGGCGCCGGCCCTCCTCCGGCGCCGCGGCCGTGGAGAAGCCCGGGCGCGTGCCGCTCCGGGTATCCGCGGCAAGCGTGAACTGCGGCACCACCAGCAGCCCGCCCGCGATGTCGGCGAGCGAGCGGTTCATGCGGCCCGCGTCGTCGGGAAAGATCCGGTAACCCAGCACGCGCTCGGCGAGGCGCTCGACCTCGCGCTCGCCGTCGCCGCGCTCCACGCCCACCAGCGCCAGCACGCCGCGGGCGATGGCGCCAAGTGCCTCGCCGCCGGAGGCGACGCGGGCCTCGGCTACGCGCTGGATGAGGGCGATCAAGCGACGATGTCGGGAATCAGCCGGTCGCGCAGGCGCGCGATCAGGTCCTTCAGCAGGAGCTTCTTCTTCTTCAGCCGCCGCAGTTGCAACTGGTCCAGCACCGGGTCCCCGGCGAGCCGGGCGATGACGTCGTCGAGATCGCGGTGCTCGGTCTCCAGGGCGAAAATGCGCGCTTCGATCTGCGTGCGCTCTTCCGGGGTGAGCGGCTGATTGCTCAAGGGGCGCGCCTGCGTTCGCTAGCTCAATAGCCCTGCTTGCGTCGCAGGTGACCTGCGCGATCCATGGACCGCACGGCAACGTCCTTCACGTCCAGGCCCTGCAGCACGCGCAGGGGCACCTCCACCCCTGCGGCTCCGCGCGCCCATACCTTGCGATAGAAATCCCGCAGCGAGCCCACTTCCTCCCCTCCCACCCCGAGCACGATGTCGCCTCGACGCAGCCCCGCGCGCTCCGCGGGACTGTCGGGCGAAACGCGCGAGACGAGCACGCGACCGCGAATTTCCTCCGAGTTCACGCCGAGCCACGGGCGCACCGGTCCGGGCGCGCGGCCCCGCTGGATCAGCTCGTCGAGGATCGGTGCGAGCAGGTCGATGGGCACGAACAGGTTGCCGGGCGACTGCGTGCCGGGCCCGCCGGCGTCGGGGACGATGAGCGAGCCGATGCCAAGCAACTCCCCTTGCGCGCCCAGGAGTGCCGCGCCCGCCCAGTTGTTCACCGGCGGATAGGTGAAAATCGCCGCATCGAGCTGGTATTCCCAGCTGCCCGAAAACGCGCGCCGCGACACCACCTGCACCAGTTGCAGCGCCTCACGCCCGCCATAGCCGACCACCAGCGCGGCGTCGCGCTCGGCCAGCGACGCCGAATCGCCGAGCCGCAGGGGCCGGCCGTGTAGCGGGCCCACGAGCTTGAGCAGCCCGAAGCCGGTGGCATGGTCGTACGCGGCGAGCGTCGCCGGCGTGGTCTTGCCGTCGCCGCCGGTAACCTCGATCGAGTCGGCTTCGATCACCAGGTAGCCGATGGTGAGCACGTAGCCTTCGCGCACCAGCACGCCGCTGCCGGCGCGTTCGGGGCCGAGCGTGGCGGCGGTACGCGCGTCGGGCAGGATCCGGGCGTGCACGCGCACCACGGCCGAGAGCGTCGCTTCGGCGTCGGCGTCGGGCTTTTCCTGGGCCAGCGCCGGGCCTGCTGCGACAGCGAGCACCACGAGCAGGAGGCGAGAGGCGGCGTGCATCGTTATCTCCCACGCAAGAACGGCGTGCGGCCATTGTATTCCCCCGACCGCAGATCGGGGTGAGGGCGGCTCAGACCTGCACGCGGCCCTCGATCCTCGCGCGCAGCGCCTCGATGCGATCGCGGTTGACGTCGAAGTCGCGCCGGCCGAGGCGCGAGGCCGAGCGCAGGTGCAGCACGCCCGCCTTGTCATCGTAGGTGAACTCGACGTCGTCGACGTAGCCCATCAGCCTGGAGCGGAACTCGACGTGGAGGTAATTGCCTTCGTGATGCACAACGGTCGCGCGCGCCATCGCTTCCACCGCGCGGCGCGCCGCCGCGAGGGCGTCCACGGTGCTGCCCTTGAACGGGATCGGCGCCACGTAGCGTTGCGCATCGCCGGGGTCGGCCTGGCTGCTCACGCAATTCAGCCGCCTGCCGCAGGACGCGAGGCGTCCCTCCTTCACCCCGAGGTTGTCGGGCCGCTTGCCGGAGAACATGGTGGCTCCTTTCGACGACGCCAGGTGCAGCGCGATGCCGGCGCCGGCGCCGATGACGACGAACAGCATCGCGACGAGCGCGCGGCGCAGCATGTTGGGCGGATGCTACCATCGGCGCGACACCCGCCCGG